>JAUSHV010000056.1 GCA_030648495.1 bacterium | reverse complement strand
CTGCCGATAGAGTGCGCGCCAAAGAATATCGGCGACCAAATAGCATTCAAAGCCAGTTGAGCGGCAAATAGCCAAAGCGCTTTATTTTTTTCGTTTGAGTCGCTTTTCCAAATCAGCCACAGTGATACACCCATTAAAAAGTATAGGGCAACCCAGACAGGACCAAAAAGCCAAGCAGGCGGATTAAGAGCCGGTTTTGCGAGGGCAGAATACCAAGTAGGAATTGCGGAGATAGTAAAAAACGCTCCGGCAATACCGGCTAACTCGGAGACCGCCACAGCAATGATAAGTTTTAAGGTGTTATTTAGTTTCATTTTTTCTTATGTTTGAAAAATTCAATCCTCGTATTTAATAATTATATCCACGAGCTTCGGCACCCGGTAAGACTCTTAAAGATTTCATAGGATTATTATAGCAAATTAAAACCCTTTCGTTGCCCGGAGGGCTAACATTCTTGATCAATTATTGTTTCTATTCTTTCTGCGGATTCATCTTGTCCGCCTCTCACTTTTATAATCATTCCAAATGATTTATTTTTGGGCATTTTTTGCCAATGCTTCATTAAAAACCAGGTCGCACCAGTTGTTCCCCACTCACCTAATCCGGCAACAGCAATCCATACTCTATTCGGGAAATTTTTTGGTATTACTTTTATTATGAAAGCAAAATCATAAATACGATCTATGGAAAATCTTTTTGTTTTATCGGTTTTTGAAATAATAGCGACCTCAGGTCCAGTTCTATCAAAATCATAGAATATATTTTCTTTACTCCGAAGCAAATCCTTTGTTTTCAAATTATTTAAACCACCTATGGAACAGAATGATATATCTAGCCTTTCTTCTATTTCCTCATCAGAAAGTAACCTTGGCGGACTATTAACAATTCTGCCAAACAATTCAGATAGATAGTGTATAGACTTGGCTCCCGCTAAAGAAACAACCGACGAAACATTAAAAGAAGCATCCGGCGATTTATTATAGTAAGGCCATTTCCGAATTTCACCTTTTTCGTCGTAAGGTGTTAACAATTTCATTCTCCCGTAGGTTAATATGAAATTATCCTCCGAATCTTTGCCGAAAATTTGTTTAAAAGAATGTTTATAATATTTTTGTCTTAGTTTTGCAAATATCCAACCTAAAAGTGCAACGAGAGCGCCGCCTACAACATTGAATATTATTTGTTTTAAGTTTTCATCCATTTTGCTTTTTATTATGCTTTGATTGTTTTGTCTGTTTTAAACGTTGAGCCTAGCTCAAGCTGGCTGGGAGACATGGATTCGCCTCTCGCGTTGCTACGCTCGAAACCTTAATAATGTACGTCGCCTTCGCGACGTGATTTGCGGCCGTTTGAAAATTTAAATTGAGCGCAAATCAGCTGGGAGACATGGATTCGAACCATGGTTGCCGCTTTCAGAGAGCGGAGTCCTACCGCTAGACGATCTCCCAATATTATTCGAATATTAGCAGAATAATAGCTATTTTGAAAGGCTTTTGCCCTTATCCATTACAAGCTGTATTCTTATCTTATGATGTATTTATATTTAATACTTGCCGTGATATTCATAGTTTGGGCTTTTAGAAAATTTGACCTTTGGGAGTTATTTGAAGGCGAAGGAAACAAAGAATCGAAGTTGCCATACAGAAGAAAAGATTATCTGTTATCCGCCACTGAGCGCAAATTTTTTTACGCCTTAGAACAAATCGCCCATAAAAACAATTATCATGTGTTTGCAAAAGTCCGGCTGGAAGATTTATTGTGGCTTCCAAAAAATACAGAAGACAGATGGAGCTTCAGAGGCCGTATTAAATCGCGACATATAGATTTTGTGCTTTGCGACCACGAAAATATAAAGCCGCTTTTGGCAATTGAACTAGACGATTCGTCTCATCTTAGCGAGAAAGCTCAAAAAACAGATGATTTTAAAAATCGCGCCTTAAAAGACGCTGGGCTTCCTCTGCTCCGTTTTCCACACCAAAATTTTTATAATGCTGATGAAATTGCGTCAAAAATTTTAAAAGAAAAAGCTATACAATAATCCCATGCAACAAACACTAGTCGGATTTGTTTTGATGACATTCGGAGGAATTATGGCCATACGGCCGGATATTATGATGCGGTTTCAGATATGGACCAACCGCGTAATCATGGGCGCAAGATACGAGCCTTCAGAGCGCACATACAAAATCACGCGCTTTTTCGGAGCGTTTTTCATCGTCCTCGGCCTTTTGGTAATTACGGGGGCTATGCAGTAGGGAAATGTGCTAATATAGAAGCATATGAAAAACTTAATAATTGTACTCGGTGTTATTGTGCTTTTAGCCTTAGGTATCGGCGCTTATTTTCTTATGCAGAGCCCATCCGGTAATGTGCCTGTAAATAAGGGTCAGGTAGCCATTCCTAGTCCGGTTCCAACGGCTGTAAATAAGCCTGTAGAGCAACCGGTTGATAAAAGCGTGTCGGTTTTGGGTAAGTCCGTCGAAGGGCGCGATATCACCGCTTACCACTTCGGCGAAGGGACTACCGAGCTTCTGTTTATAGGTGGAATACATGGCGGATACGAATGGAACACGGTCCTTCTTGCGTACGAGGCGATGGATTATTTAAAAGCAAACCCAGCCTTCATTCCAAAGAATATA
>JAUSHV010000050.1 GCA_030648495.1 bacterium | reverse complement strand
TTGGTTTTTGTGCTCGGTGTATTGGTGTTGTCATTTGGTAGCGCTAGAGCAGGGGCTCTGGATGGCTATAAGGAGTTTGTAGCGGAAGATTCCCAGCAAGTTCCTGAAATTAAGTCCATATGGGATGTTTTGGGAGTTGACAGCAAATCTCTCGACGAACAGTCTTTGTCTAGCAAGAATGATGGCAAATACGACTATCTTGCACAGACATATAATGCTTGTAAATTTGATGAAGTCGTCAGAAAATGTTCGGAAGAGGTATATGTTCTCGTGTTATTTTATACGCTTACTCCCGTTAAAGATGGTGAAGATAACGATCAGTACAACAAAGAGGTAATCGCACTGGTTTTTACCGGACCGAAAATCGCATGGTTTAAATCGCAAGAAGCAAGACAGGCGTTCCAAACCATTGTTTTGGACGAAACAGGCAATTAAAAGCAACTTATCGGGTTGCTTTTTTTATTCGTTTGCTCTTTTTCTATTGGTTGGTAAAATCAGAAATAGAGCTATTTGAGAGAGAATTGGCCATGAAAAGACTGATTTTTGTACTCGCTTTAAGCCTTTTCGGGCTAAGTGCGAGCCATGTATATGCGACTCCAGTTGGAGACGCGATTCGCGAGGTTGACCGGGCTTCTGTGCAGATTACGACGCAGTGCGATTATATTATGAAATTAAAAAACGCAAACTCTGCACCTATAAAAAAATCCTTAAAATTTTTCGGCAATGGATCTTTTATTGAGCACCCGGAGCTTCCTGAAAAATTGCATTTTGTGATTACGGCGGTGCACGTTGTTGTTTGCCCGCAGGAATTAAATAAGAGATTATTTGATGATAAATTTACAATAGAGCAAGTCGCGTCTTTTGAAATAAATACCGGTCTTTTTGTAAAACACGGCGCATCTGTTTATCCGGCCACTGTTTCGCAGCAAGGTTTTAATAAAGATTCTGATCTAGATTTGGCTATTTTGGATGTTCTTATGCCAAGCGGAGCGCACGGACACAATTCCGTTTTAACGGATGAGGGAGCTTATGATATAAAAGACGAAGTAATTGTGCGTGGCTTTATGCCCGGGGGTCTTCTTCGGCTTAAGGTTACTCATATTGAAGATATTTTGGGAGATAAGCTTTTGCTACAGTTAAATACTCCCGGATATAGCGGTTTATCAGGGAGTCCCGTGCTTTGGTATAAAGACGGAAGATATTATGTTATAGGAGTTTTAGTTTTAAAATATCAGACTGACAGCGAAGGCGTGATAGATGTTTCTTTCGCCACCCGCCTTAAAAAAGAATATTTCGAACCGACCAAAAAGCCCTAGCTATGCTAGGGTTTTTATGCTTTAGTGGATGCAGATGTATTTTTGATAGGGAGGGATTGGATGCAATCTAACCGTGATTTTATCAGGCTAGGATTCGTTTTCGGATTGATTTATTTTTTCTCCACCAATGGATTAGCCAGCTTACCGGGTATTTCCGTGGTGTTTCTTTTAAAAGAGAAAATAGGACTTAGTGCTTCCCAGGCTTCATATTTTGCGGCAGTGTCCATGCTCGGTTGGTGTATTAAACCTCTTTGGGGAATTATTTCCGATTCAATTCCTATTTGCGGCTATCGCAGAAAACCGTATCTGATTTTGACATGTTTGGCGGCGGCTTTTGTGTGGCTCTGGCTGGGAAAAACCGAAACTTACACTGCGCCACTTTTGCTTCTGATGTTTACAATATCTTCATTCACATACGCTTTTAACGATGTTGCTTGCGACGGCTTGATGCTGGATAAAGGCAAGACCACGGGCCTTACCGGAAATTTTCAATCGATCCAATGGGGAGCTGTTTATGTGGCTGTGATAATAACATCTTTGGCCGGCGGATGGGTTGCCGATAATTGGGCCCAGCAAAATATTTTTCTGTTAAATTCTATTTTTCCTTTACTTGTCGGGCTTTTGGTATTCTTTTTGATAACCGAAGACAAATCTGAAAATATCGCCGGGCAAGCGCGGAAAAGTCTCTCGGCCGTAAAAGAAACACTTCGCGATAAGCATCTTTGGCTGGTTGCTTTTTTTCTTTTTTTCTGGACTTTTAGCCCTTCTGCCGGTACTCCGTTCCAGTATTATTCGATTAATGTTCTTAAATTCGACAAGATATTTTTTGGAATTGCCGGGGCAGTAGGCGGCGCGTCAGCAATCTTTGGAGCGATTATTTTTGCTAAGTTCCAGAAGAAAATACGGCAAAAAAAAATTATAAATCTAGCGATATTCTTCGGGGTTGTAACTACACTTTTTGACCTTATTTATTTCACGGGATTGGTGCAGCACAATCTGTGGCTGGCAAGGACAATCTATCTTATTTCAGCCGCTTCGCTTGGAAGTATAAGCTTATTTATAATGCTCGTGCTTCTTAATTTATCTGCATCTGTTTGTCCAAAATATTCGGAAGGGACGACTTTTGCTATTCTTACGTCTTTTTGGAATATCGGCTTGGCAGGGTCTTCCGCGGTTGGCGGATGGTTATTTGACCAAATCGGGCTTCAGCCGTTAATCATAGTTTCAGCCTTATTTTCAGCTCTTAGCTGGCTAATAGTGCCATATTTGAAGTTAGAAAAGGGAGAATAATTCTCCCTTTTTTTGTTTTAATTTTTGGGCTAAAATAAGCCTATGTCCAAGAGGAAAAAGGATAGGAAAAAGAACGGCGGAAAAGGGGAGCAAAATGAGCGTAATCCATGGCATCAAAATTTGAAGCCCGAAACCAAGCATTCGCTTTGGGCTGTTTTGTCGTTTGCCGTTGCATTGCTTTTGACTTTGGCTTATTTTGGTGAAGCCGGTCTCGCGGGGAAGGCAATCAAAATATCTTTAAATGCTGTTTTTGGCAAAGGATTTTTCCTGGTGCCTACGGTATTTTTGCTTGCCGGGCTTTCTTTTCTTTTCGCGCTCGGCAATCATGTGTTCGTTACTACAGCTATTGGAGCGTTTTTGTTTTTACTCTCCTCTTTGGGGCTTGCTGATATTTTATTCGGCGAATATGCCGGAGGCTTTGTGGGGTTTGCGGTTTCTTTTCCGTTTTTAAAACTTTTCGATTTTTGGGCGTCAATCGTGATTATTTTAGTCTTGCTTTTGGTCTCTATCATAATAATGCTTAATTTTTCCATCAAACCGAGAAAGAAAGAGAAAGATGAGGGAATTGGCGCTTCGCCTGTGGCGGCCCCGCAAATTGCGGCCGTTCCGTCTCCGACTGTTGCGATACCTGAAGAAAAATCAGCGGAACCGGAAGAAAAGGAGCCCAGAGCCTTATTCAATATATTTGCTAGGGCAAAACCCGTGAAGCCACCACGACAGGAAATAAAAGAGCTTTCCAGTTATATTCCTCCGCCTTTGGACCTTTTAGAAAGCGATAAAGGCACTCCTTCGTCGGGCGATATCAAGGCCAACGCGAACATTATCAAAAGAACTTTGCAAAATTTCGGCGTTGATGTTGAGATGTCCGAGGTCAATGTTGGGCCGTCAGTGACACAATATACGCTAAAGCCGGCTGAAGGCATAAAGCTTTCTCGCATTACCGCACTTCAAAATGATCTCGCTTTGGCGTTGGCAGCCCATCCTTTGAGAATTGAGGCGCCGATACCCGGGAAATCTTTGGTGGGGATTGAAATTCCGAACCGCTCTATTTCGTTGGTTGGACTGCGCAATCTTTTTTCTACGGAAGATTTTCAAAAAGGCCCGCCCCTCACTATTACTTTAGGCAGAGATGTTTCCGGAAAAGAAGTGTATGCGGATATAGCAAAGATGCCGCACCTGCTTATTGCCGGAGCAACCGGAGCCGGAAAATCAGTTGCAATACATTCGCTCATTGTGAGTCTCCTTTATAAAAACTCCCCGCAATTTTTACGTTTTTTGATGGTAGATCCAAAGCGCGTTGAACTCACCGGATACAATAATATTCCACATCTCCTTGCGCCGGTTATTACGGACGCAAAAAAAACGATACTTTCGCTCCGCTGGGCCGTGCGCGAGATGGAACGGCGTTACGAAAAACTTTCTGAGGTTTCGACGCGCGACATCAATTCTTACAATAACGAAATGATTAGCGAAAAAAGCTACGGCGAGATTTTGCCAAATATCGTTATTATTATTGATGAGTTGGCGGATTTGATTGCAGCTTATCCTCGCGAGATGGAGGCGTCCATTGTGCGCTTGGCACAGATGTCGCGGGCCGTTGGCATTCATTTGGTTGTTTCAACTCAGCGTCCGTCCGTTGAGGTTATAACCGGTTTAATCAAGGCTAATATTACGGCGCGCGTGGCTTTGCAGGTGGCCTCGGGTGTGGATTCTCGTACAATTCTTGATATGTCCGGCGCGGAGAAACTTCTCGGAAACGGGGACATGCTTTTCCTAGCCGGGGATGTTTCAAAACCGCGCAGAATCCAAGGCGGATTCATTTCCGAAAAAGAGGTTAAAAAAGTAACCGCTTACTTAAAAGATAAAGTGGGAGATTTTGACCTTGAGCCTGTCGATATGGATTTGAAACTCCCCGTTTCAAGAGACCCGAACGCTCCTTCGGATTTTGTTGAAGACGGCGAAGTGGACGATGAACTATATGAAGAAGCAAAAGGCCTTGTTATTGAAGCGGGGAAGGCGTCTACATCATATTTGCAGAGGAGATTGCGTATCGGTTACGCGCGTGCGGCAAGCATTATCGATATGCTAGAAGAGCGTGGCGTAGTAGGCGCGGGCGAGGGCGCAAAGCCAAGGGATGTTTTGATAAAGAAAGGCGAAGGCGACGCCGCCGACAGATTGATTGCAGATTTTGAAGCAAAGAAAAAATATGAAGAAAAGGAAATGCAGAAAGCGTTGAAGCCCGAGAAACCTGCTCGTAATATGCCTCGCGATATTGAAGAAAAAAAATCACCAGCCAAAGAAGCTGATGATAACGATGAAGAAGTCCCTTACACTAACTTTGATTTTTAGGCATGATTCACTTTACTCGCCATGCCATTGAAAAATTCGAAGTACTAAAAAGGCACGGCGTTTTGGTAATCAATGATATTGTAGTTATTACATTTTATCCTGCCAGAAAAAATAAATATGAAAAACAATAAAAAACAAGCGTATATGAAATATGATTCCGAGGCAGATGTGCTTTCTTGGGAGCTTTCTGGCGCCAAGATTGACCATGCCGTTGAGATGGGGAAGATGATAGTGCATTTCAGCCCGAAAAATATCCCGGTGTTGCTTGAGATTTTAGACGCTTCTGGCTGGCTAAAGCAAGGAGAAAAAGCTCTAAAAAGTCGCCATCCAGTTGCCGTGCCAGCATAAAGAAAAAAGCCTGCCAAAAAGGGCAGGCGTGGATGAAGAAGTTCCATACACCAATACACTAACTTTGATTTTTAACTCACAAAGTCCTTTAATAATTTCATGGCAGCCGTAGCCATAATGGCGCTGCCAGCAAGCAGGATTATGATGCTACCTAAAAATTCTTGTCTGCCAAGTATACAGATTATAGTCCCAACAACAAATATTGAGCCGTATCTCATTTTAGCTCCTCTATCTATCAGAAATCCTAGCATCTAGTATTTTTGCTGTCAAGTAGTCAAAGCTAACTGCCAATTGCTATCATTTTTATATGCACATTCGGACTTGGATTTTCATAATATTAGTTTTGGCGGTGGCGGGGTATTTTTTTTATGAAGCAGAGGGAGTGCTTTTTTCCCCGCGTCTTGAAATTTTTGAGCCGCAAAATGGCGCGACTTTAACTACAACTCAGATGCATATCGCAGGACAAACCATGCCGGGCCTTAAAGTCTGGGTCGGTGGCAGGGAATTTACCGCCAATGACAAAGGCATTTTTGAAGGCATTGTTCCTTTAAGTCTAGGCTATAACGCAATCGGCATTTTCGCAAAAGACCGCTTCGGCAATGAAACCCGCAAGACCTTACAAGTTTTTGTGAAATAGTCAAGCTAGCAATTTTTTATACAACTATTACTATAAAAAATATGGCAAAACAACAAAAAGAAGAAAAATCTAAACCGGTACGTGCAACGGCTGGGGAAACCAAAGATAGTAAATGGCATGACGTTGAGATAGCGGTCAAAGATTTGCAGGCGCGTTTCGGAGATGGAATTTTAATGAGAATGGGCGATATGCCAAAAGTTGATGTGGATGTTATCCCAACAGGCGCTTTAAGTCTTGATATGGCACTTGGCGTTGGAGGAATACCGAGAGGGAGAATTATTGAAATTTATGGCCCCGAGTCCTCGGGAAAGACTACTCTCGCTCTCCATGTTGTCGCTGAAGCTCAAAAAAAAGGAGGTATTTGCGGTTTTGTGGATGCCGAGCACGCTTTGGACCCTGACTATGCAAAAAAGATAGGTGTTAAGGTAGATGACCTTTTGATCTCCCAACCGGACACAGGGGAGCAAGCACTTGAAATTATTGAGTCTTTGGTCCGCTCAGGCAAGGTTGATGTTTTAGTAATTGATTCGGTTGCAGCGCTTGTGCCTAAAGCCGAGATTGAGGGAGATATGGGCCAACAGCATATGGGTTTGCAAGCGAGACTAATGTCGCAGGCTTTGAGGAAGCTAACGGCGATTGTTGCCAAGTCCAACACAGTTGTTATTTTTCTCAATCAAATCAGAATGAAAATCGGTATTATGTTCGGGAATCCCGAAACGACTTCCGGCGGCAATGCTCTTAAATTTTATTCATCGGTGCGGATAGATTTACGCAAGCTCGCGCAGATTAAAAAGGGCGAAGATATAATTGGTAACCGCGTTAAAGCAAAAATAGTAAAAAATAAAGTCGCGCCGCCGTTTAAAATAGCCGAGTTCGATATTTTGTACAATGAAGGGATTTCTTATGAAGGCGATTTGCTTGGTCTTGGCGAAAAATATGAGGTAATCAAAAAAGCCGGCGCTTCTTATTCTTTCGGTGAAATTGCTCTGGGCCGGGGCTACGACGCCTCTCGCGCTTTCTTGAAAGAGAACAAAAAAATAACCAACGATTTGGTAAAAGCAATCAAAGAAGCCGCGGAGAAACCTTTAGCGAGCAAATAAAGTATTTTTTAATTTTTCTCCCAGGGGAAGAGTATCCAGTCAGTCTCTTTTTTACGAAGCCATACATGTGGTTTTACTTTGCTTTTGGGATGCCAGAACAGCGTTACGATTGTTGCTTTGCGATCGGCATACGGAAGAAGTGTTGAGCCCGTGTCAGCAATATCGTCTACAAGAAGAGTTTTCGAATTAACCCCACCTATTAGCAGGGGGAGGTTTAGCCGATGAGAAAGCGCTACAGCGATAGGTAAGCCACCACGGGGGACGCCGTAAATTCCGTCAAAACGGCGGTTGAGTTTTTTAATTTTGGCAACAAGCTTGGGGATGTCTTCTCCAAATTCCTGCCAAGTGTATTTTTGTTTTTTCATAGCTCGCTTTAGCGAGTAGTATACGGCACTAGCCCCAAATATCGTGCCCGCTTGATGGCTTCCGAGACTTTGCGCTGGTGCAAGGAACAGACGCCTGTTTTGTGCTTTCTCGTCATCATGCCTTGCGGAGTCATGAATTTTTTGAGCATAACCGAGTCCTTAAAGTCCACGACTTTAATGTTAGCTGCGCAAAAATAACATTGTTTTGATAATATCATAAATTAAAAAGGTATATCTTCAGGTTTAATTTCGTCTTCCGGATATTCGACAGTTGCGAGCTCCTCTGCTGGCATTTCAACTTCTTTCCTTGGTACGCCTACTCCAGTGGGCGAACCACCGCCGGCTCCACCCAAGCGCGGTCCGAATTGCATATTCTCTCCGACGATCTCGGTCTTGTAGCGCTTCTGTCCCGAAGCCTTGTCATCCCACGAACGAGTCTGTAGACGCCCTTCAACATAAAGCATCTGGCCTTTTTTCATATACTTCGCGACGAGCTCAGCGAGTTTCCCCCAAAACACCACGTTGTGAAATTCTACTTGCTGTTGTTTTTGCCCGGCCTTATCGGTGTAGTTGCGGTTGGTTGCGATACCGATCTGACAAATGGCCTGCCCAGACGGGATATTTTTTAACTCCGGGTCGCGTGTCAAATTTCCTATTAAAAATACTTTGTTTAAATTCATTTTATTTACCTAATATTTCTTCTAATTTTTTATCAATCTCCGCAATGTCGGAGGCAGGCTCGAGATGTTCGGTTTCTGTTTTTTGAGTCTTTTTCGGCTTGTCGGTCTGGGGAATTAACGAAGGTTTTAATACCTGGCTTCGTATAGTACGCGGAGGCTGGCGTTTTGTGTGAACCAAAAGATGCCTCAAAACTTCCTTGCTGGTCTTCAATTTATTTTCCAATTCAGCTATTTTCTCCCCTGCAAGCAAAAATCGAAAGTTTCCCAAATATGCCTCTCTCATTTTTTTGATCGGATAAGCAAGCCGTCTTTTGAATACTTCACCTTCCTGGTCAATAAGCCCGCCAAGGCTTTGTACAAGGTTTTTTAGCGTTTGCTGGAAGTTCTGCGCTTCTGCTTCGGAATAAGCGGGGCTTACCAGATACGCCACTTCATATAAATTATGCTCTTTGTCCATTGAAACTATGTTAGCATGCCTTAAATTTGAGTTCAAGCCAAATAGAAAACCGCCCTATTGGGGGCGGCTGATTGTTCGTACTGCTATAGTTTTGCCTTTTAAATCCAATAATGTGATTCGAACTGCGACGATATTGTGTTTATCGTCTATTATATAAAATATTTCAGGTTTCTGGGCATAGGCGTGATACCATTGATCGTCTTCTAAAACTGCAATCATATGGTCAGGTATATCTCCTTTTTTTCCATTCGGACTGCACGCCCAAGCTTTGAAAGCTGGCTGACCGAAATAGTTATACATGGATAATTTTAAGCCGATTGCGTTTTTGTGTTCGTACGATACACGCGTACTTACCACTCCTCCGTTATCGTTTTCTCTGTTGCTGCTGACCTCTTTCCAATTCCCATCGTATTCGTTCGGCACAGCTTTTTGGGCAAATGACACGCAGGGTTTGGCTTTAGGAAAAAACTTACTGTGTAAACTATAAAGTCCTTGAAACATGCCAATCAGAAAAATTAGTGCTAAAGAACCCAAAATTAATTTTCTCACTTATCAATTCCAATCTGATGTTAGCCTACCATGCCTATATTTTAAACTCAATTACATCCCCGTCTTTTACTATATATTCCTTGCCTTCGGAGCGGAGCCAGCCTAAATCACGGGCTTTGGCCCATGAACCGGCCTCAAGCAGTTTTCCCCAAAAAATAATGTCGGCACGGATGAATTTTTCTTCAAAATCGCTATGTATGGCGCGTCCTGCTCGTTTGGCGGTTGAGCCGGCTGGTATTGTCCATGCGCGGCTTTCATCTTCGCCGGTCGTAAAAAATGTCATTAAACCCAAGAGTTCGTAGGTGGCGTGGATGAGGGCGGGGAGCCCGGATTCCAACCCCAATTCTTTTCTTTCTTCTTCAGACATCGCCGAAATATCATTTTCCTGCCCGATATCCAGAGATATGGCATTCGGCAAATTTGGAAGCGCCAGATTATTTTTGCTGGAAGTATTAAAAATATGGAGCGCGGGCTTGAAAGATAATAGCTGAAACAGGTCCACGGTTTTTTTCTCGGACTCGGAAAGTGCGCCCAGTGTTGATGGAGTTTCCAATTTTTTTTCAAGCGATTCCAGGTTTTGCATAAGTTCTACGGCTTCCTTTTTACCGCTTTTTGCTTCGCCGTGTGATTTGCCTTTTGCTTTGGAAATTGTTTCTAAATCTTTTAAGGCGAGTTCTGTTTTAATGGTTTCGAGGTCAGAAAGAGGATTGGGTTTGCCAGAAACATGTACTATATTTTCATTTTCAAATGCGCGGATGATATGGCAGACGGCGTCCACTTCACGGATATGGGTCAAAAATTTATTGCCCAAGCCCTCTCCAGCCGCCGCGCCCTTAACAAGCCCCGCGATATCCACGAATTCTATTATTGCAGGAACAACTTTTTTGGAATGCGAGAGCGCCGCGAGCTTGTCTAGGCGTTCGTCGGGTACGCTAACCACTCCAACATTAGGGTCAATTGTGGCAAAAGGGTAATTTGACGTATCCACCTGTTTTTTTGTGAGCGCCTGAAACAGAGTACTTTTACCCACATTCGGCAACCCGACTATTCCGATTTTCATTTGGTTATCTTAACAGTAATTATTCAAATATCAAATTACCAATCTGACAGCTATAGCGGTGAAA
>JAUSHV010000048.1 GCA_030648495.1 bacterium | reverse complement strand
ACGTGATACAATGGTTGCTACAACGCGACGCAATGCCGTAAGGCGGAGCAAATCGTTATAAAAGCAACCTCAGTTCGGATTGAGGTCTGCAACTCGACCTCATGAAGTTGGAATCGCTAGTAATCGCAGGTCAGCTATACTGCGGTGAGTACGTTCTCGAGTCTTGTACTCACCGCCCGTCAACTCAAGGGAGCCGGGAGTAGGTGAAACTCCGCTTCGGCGGGGCTAGCCTAAGCTCGGTGACAGGGAGTAAGTCGTAACAAGGCACGGCTAGCGGAAGCTGGTCGTGGATTATAATTTTTAATTTTGTACTTACCTTCCGATTTATCGGAAGGGAACACTAAATTAAGGCGTCGATTATTTCAGTTTTAGAAGTAGGGTGTTTGTCGGTAACCCTAAATACCGACACTTACCGCGCAGAGCGCGGAGTAGGGACAAAAGAAAAAGTGTTTGAAGTGTTCAATCCAAAAAATCCGCCGTGTGCGGATTTTTTGAGTTGGAAATCGGTGCTATTTACAAATAGCAACGTTTTGCTATCTTGGGTGGAGATTAAAAATAGGCTCAAAATGGACCGAAAAGAGATTGATGAGCTTTATAAGCAAATTCCCAAAAAAGACAAGCGAGAAATCAGAGAGCGCGCCAAAATAATGAACTGCAAAACTGAAAAAGAAATCCGGGAATATGTTGTTGGCGCCCGGGAATTTCGCCAACGAGAAGGGAATGAGCATGAAAGTGAGAAATAGGGTGCAAAAATGATTACATGGTTAAAAGCAAAAAACGCCGCTAAACGAATGTTGTTAAGAGATAAGGGCAAGGTGCCTGGAATATACATTAAAGGCGGACTGGATTATCAATATCAAGTCGAAGCATGTTCTTTTTGCAATACCAGATTACGCATAGGCATATATAGCCATAGGAAAACAGTTAAATATTGCTGGAGATGCGAAACAGTTATTGGCACAGAATTAAATTCAGCGTCCTGAAATAAGGGCGCTTTTATTTTTTCTCTCCCTCCAAAAATAACCGCTAAAGAGCTATTGACAAAAATACCGTCGTTTGATAGGATTTCTTACAGAAGTGAGTTTAAAATGAATACTAGGTTTATGCTTTGGGCAACTGTGCTGAGCTTTATACTATTACCGATTACACTTGGTGTATTGAGTGGATTTAATTATTTTGGGACTTATCCAGACCAAAAGAGAATCTCTTTGGAAGGCAATCTAACAGAAGCGCAATCTATTGTTAATTTTTGGGGCATAACAAATAATGGCCGACAAGCATTTCTGGTTATGCTTGAAAAGAAGAACGCGGATGGCGAATTGATGAGATTTGGATATGTTGCTTTTCTTAACGAATCTCCAGAAAAACATCTTGGAAAACGAGTTCGATTCGAATATGCATATGCCACTCCTGAAGTAATGCTTATTCTTTCTGACCCAGATCCAATGGGCGGGTATCCACAAATTTATTTAAGAGGCGACGAGATTTATTCTAATCATGGCCCAGTAGTTTATGGTCAAGTTTCACCGCAAAACAGATCGCAATGATCTGTTTTTATTTTTTCTCTCCTTCCAAAAATAATCTCTTCTCAAACCCACCGCGCAGCGCGCGGGTTTTGTCTTTTAATTCCAAAATTTCTTTTTTAGAAAATCCGTAAGCGTCTCCTAAAGCGTCGGCTATCTCGTGGAGATAAGCAATTTTATCTTTGGCTTCGGCGTCGTCTTTGGCGTCTTTTAGTTCCTGAACTTCCTCAATTATTTTTCGTCTTAATGCTTCTTTAAACTCGTCGCCGCCCAAAACTCGAACTTCAAGCATTTTATCCTCCTTCGCCATTATCTCCGGCATTTTGTCGCGTATAAGTTTTTTAAATATTCTCATCTTTACATTATATCACGAACATATATACTTTAAGTAGATAATTTAAAATAAAAAGGAGTAAAAATGAGATACGGAATGAGGTTTTTGTCGGCGCTAATAGCGGTTTATTTTGGAGCATTTTTAGGAATTGCGAGCGGAGAAAGACAGGACCAGCAAAAAGGTCGTCGTGACGGAAATCGTCAGCAGCAACGGCAGCCGCGGCATCAGCAAAACAATAATCAGCAATTGCAACAGCGCCGGAATGATTCTTGGCAAGATCAAAGCCCGAATCAACAATTGCAGCAGCGACAGAAGCGTCCAAATCAGCAGTTGCAGCGGCAGCAACAACAGCAACGCAATCAAAGACCGCCCGAACTTAACCAAAGACGACAACAGCCACCCCGCATAGACCGCCGTGATTTTAGACCGGCTCATGTGAATGAAGGTCATTATAGAAACAGACACGGCCACATGCGTGGATTTATGACTCATGAACGTTATCGGACTTGGCACTACAGATATCGCGGATTTTATGCTGTGTATTACTCCAGAACGTATATCATTTACAACGATTGGATAAATCCGTACTGGAATTTTTGGCTCTTAGACAATCCTAGATATCTTTTCATGTGGACTTACCACCATCGGTATGAAATTTCCGTTGAACGCTATGAAGCATTGCTCCGCGAAAACGCCGAACTTGCTGCACAAATTCGCGAAATGGAAGAAAGAGGGGTTATAGTAGACCCCAATTATTGTCCGCCGGGAGTAGACGAAGATTTAATGTACTCACAAGAATACATTGAAAAATATCGTCAGCAATAGATTTTTTTGGCCCTGCACCCGACTTCGCCAACTGGCGAATGACGGAGCGGGGCTTTTTATTTTTGATGTGGGCGACGGAGGGATCGCCTCTCGCTGTTGCTACAGCTCGAAACCTACGGCGCCTCTTCGGCGCCTGCGGCCCGCGGTTCGATCCCTCTCCCGGACTTTCAAAAATAAAACACCTCCCAGAAGCGGGAAGTGCTTTATTTTTGATGTGGGCGACGGAGGGATCGAACCTCCGACCTCTGTCTTATCAGGACAGCGTTCTACCACTGAACTAGTCGCCCATTTGCCTAATTCCGAGTATATCAGTCAAATTTACCTTTGTGAACAGCAATTCTTCATATTTGTGCTTAAATATGCTAGAATTAGCTCTATAAGAGTCGCATGAGACGACGGTCGAAAAAGCCTTATAATATAACAAATAAATCAATTATTATGGCAATAGACAATAACGCTCCAGTAATAGTAACAGGCTACTGCGTAAAGTGCCGGGAAAAAGACCGCGAGATGAAAAGTGCAACAGAAGTTGCAATGAAAGGTAAGGGTGGAGTGGAGAGAAAAGCTATGACAGGCACATGTGCGGTATGCGGCACCAAAATGTTCAAGATTTTAGGAAAACCTAAAACGGAATAGCACTCAGCTCATAGAAACTTTATTAGTAGTTTTTAATATATATAATTATGAAAACAATTTGGATAATTGTCGCAGTTTTGGTGGTTTTGGGTTTGGGTTGGTATTTTTATGGCCAGCCACTAGGCATCAGATACGAAAAACCAAATAATTCTCCACCCGCTGAACTGCCTCTTGCTGGCACGCCTACGCCGACCACGGCATCAAACCAAGAAACATCGGCTAAGTTTGATGTATTAATAACCTCTGCTGGATTTAGTCCTTCAGTTATAAACATCAAAAAGGGGACTACGATTGTTTTTACAAACAATGATACCGTCGCCCACTGGCCGGCTTCAAACCCACATCCTGCTCATACAGATTTTCCGGCATTTAATTCTAAACCGGGAATACCTACGGGAGGAACGTATTCATTTACTACTGACACCGCCGTATCATTCGGTTTTCATGACCACTTAAACCCGACACTCAAAGGCCAAATAAATATTACCGATTAATATCGTAAATTTATTTTTGCAGTAAAAAAGGCCCGCGATTTTTATCGGGGCCTTTTTGGTTTGATTTATTTATCCGTAAAATTTACATATTCTTCGACCATACGTTCGGTTGTCCAATGCTCGAGAGCTTCGAGTATTGCCGCGTATTGCTGGCGATGCCAACCCGTCTTGTCTTTCCGGTACTTAGTAAGAACTTTGACAAGACAGTTTCTAAAATCCTTTGCGTCGTGGGCATCGTGAGTATCGCCCATTGCAAATGATGATCCAAAAAGAAAACAATTTTCAGGGATTGCCTCCGCCATCCATCCGTCGGGAGTAGAAACATTTAACGCGCCGTTCATCGCTGCCGACATTCCGGACGTGCCGCTTGCTTCCATCGGCGAGCGCGGCGTATTCAACCAAATATCAGCTCCTCCTTTGAGAACCTTGCTTAGATCGAGGTCATATTCTTCCAACACGACCATATTGGGCATTTCGGTGTTTAAACGAAGAATGTCGTTAAAATCATCAATCATCCGCTTATCATCAGGATGAGGTTTGCCGGCAATAATGATTTGCAAACTATTGGAGTAAAGCAAATTCTTGATCCAAGCCTTATCATAAAACAAGAGCTTTGGGCGCTTATACGCCGCAAACCGTCTTGCCCAAACCAGAATGGGAATATTTTCACTAAAATATACTCCTGTTTTTTCACGCACTAGATCTATCAATTTTCTTTTATAAATCTTTTTTGCTTCAGCGACAGCGTCCGGATTTTTCGCTTCTGCAAATTCAGGATATTGCCAACTTTTATGCACGCCATTTGTGATAGATGTAAAAGGCGGATGCCCGTCAATCCAGCTCCACATTTTTTCAATAATGGAAAGATGTTTTTTGGAAACTGCGTTTACTTTGCTTGACAGTCTGATACATGCTGCCGCCATATCGAATGGGTCTCCTCCGAGTGTGCGCAAATATTCCTTTGAATAACTGTTTCCGAGCATTTTATGAACACTGTCCAGAGGATATTTGGGATTTCCCGCATCTATTGGTGTATGCGTTGTAAAAACGACTTTCGTGGGATTGTTCACGGCAAACGCTCCGAAAGCTCCATAGCTTTCGTTGAAATGATAGAGCACAACATCAATGCCAAGTTGTTTAGCCGCCTCAACGGACCCGATTCCCAAGATTATTGCCTGTGCAATTTTTCTCTCAATCGTACAGCCGGACTCCAGATCTCCTCCGTAAAGATACAAGGTATTAGATCTTCCCAAAGCATCGTTTTCCGGAATATCTGCGTCAAGCAAATATGTCGGCACGGTATTAAATTCATCAGACAATTTCCAGATTTTAAGATAATTTTTGGTTCCGCAAATTTCTATCGGAAAAACAACGCCCGTATCTTCCAAAATACCTTCCACCGAAACAGGGCTGTTGGAAATCGTCATTTTATTACGAACTCTGTCGATGCCTTGCTTGTAATAACCGTATTTGTAGTAAATGGTCATGCCAACCATATTCATTCCAAGGTCTTTTGCCGACATCAAATGTCCGGCGGATAAATATTCCAATCCGCCACAGTAAATGGGGAATTTGCTCGAAACCGCGATTCCGGGAGTTACGTACAAAACAGTTCCGTTTCTCATAAAATCTCCTATTTTCAAAGAATCTATTTCATGCTAATCTAAGCACAGATTCATGAAAAAATCAAGTGTCAAATTTGGATGTTCTCCATGTTGTTTTGGGGCTCCATTGGTACCAGCCTCACACGCAAAAAAGGACTGTACTTAAAAAAATTATTGAAAATTCATATTTGCCGATCTTGGCCGCGATAGAAGATGTCTGTTCGGGGTCTATAGCCTGCGATATCGCCGGTTCACTTATTTTACAGCTCGCAGAAGAGGCGCCTGAAGTTATCGAGAAAATTTCTGCTTTAAAAAAAGCCGGGAAAATAACTTTGGTTAATACCGCCGCGTATCACCCAATACTGCCGTTGGTGCCGGCTAATTTCGCTGAAAATCAGCTTCTTGTAAATGAAAACATTTTACGGCAATGCGGCCTTCTTTCTCCGGAAGAAAAACCGAGCGGCGTGTTCCCGCCGGAAATGGCATATGACGAAAAATTATTGCCGATTTTAAAAAAACTTGGAGCCAAATGGGTTGTTACGGATGACCTTCCATATAATACGGTCTACAAGTTTCCGACTCCTGCGAGATGGCTGGCTAAAAGGGAAGGGATAGTATGTTTTTTGCGCTCCAGGCTTTGGTCGAGCGAAATGAGTTTCAAAATGCCAAGAGGCGATGATTATGCAGATAATCTTTTTAATAATTTTGGCACGCAATTTAAAAAATCCGTTCACCAGGCGTATGTTGTGCTTTGGACAGACGCGGAAACTTTTGGAGAACATCATTCCGGGGCTGTAGAACATTTTTTAAAACCTTTTATCAGGACAAAAAGAGCATCGCCGATATTACTTGTAAGTCCCGATGATCTTTTAAAACTCTATGGAGTGTATGACACGGCAATACCTGCGGGCAGCTGGTCTTCCGGAGCCGAGGATATTCCGAATATTCCTTACGGACTCTGGAAAAATCCCAAAGAAGAATGGCATAAATTGTGGTGGGAGCTCGCTGATTTATCATTAAAAATTTCCGATGCGAATCAGGAAGCCTCAGTCTTTTGCGACCGCGCGCTCTATAGCTGTCAAACTTGGTGGTGGTCGCTTTATAAAAATAAAGACTTATTTTTATGGGCCATGCCTGATTTCAGGAAAATTCTGGAATATGGAACTTCCGAACAAAGAAAAACCGGAGAAAATCTAATCTTCCGTCTTTCTTAACCTCTTCTGCCAGACGGCGAGGGGGTTTTTATTTTTCACATGCGCTGTGGCCATTGATGTTCCGGAAAGCCTAGTATAGCCGGTTTCTTTGTATGTTGAATAAATATTTACTCCCAAGCCCGCGCCTTTGGCGCGGGCGAGGTCAATCTTTCATCAAATTCGGGATTGTGGACCCGGGGAGAATCGGACTCCCACACCCCGGATGCAAACCGGGTGCACTACCACTATGCTACGGGCCCTGAAAGTAGTCGTAGACTGCTAATTGGCATATCGTAGCAAAATTGTTAGAATAATTCCATAAATAACAAAATAACAGCCAAAATACAGAAGCTTCCTTTTTGGGCGATGTCCATTGAGAAAGTAGCCGATGATTTGGAAACATCGGCAAAAAACGGACTTTCCGAAGAGGAAGCTCTGCGCCGGCTTGAGCTATTTGGCCCGAATGTAATTGAGAAATCAGATACGGCTCACTGGTTCTTTATACTTTTAAATCAATTCAAAAGCCCCCTCATATTGATCCTGCTTTTTGCGGGAACTATCACTCTTTTTATTTCGCATTACCGCGATGCCTTGTTTATTTTGTCCGCGGTCATCGTAAATACCGCGCTTGGATTTTATCAAGAATACAAAGCTGAAAGAGCTCTCTCCGAACTTAAAACATATCTTAAACAACGCTCCCGTGTCATCCGGAACGGTGTTGAAAAAGAAATTGATGCGGCAAACTTGGTTCCCGGAGATGTAATCCGCTTAACGCAGGGCGATCGCATACCGGCTGACGGCCGTCTGTTTTTCACAAATGATTTTCAAGTTGATGAGGCAATCCTCACTGGCGAATCTTTGCCTGCTTCAAAATCAGTTCTGCTTGTTGGGCTTGATGCCGTCATCGGCGATCAACATTCAATGGTTTTTGCCGGCACATTGGTTACGCAGGGCTTGGCCACCGCAATGGTTTGCCGGACAGATTTTTCGACCGAACTTGGTAAAATTGCCGCTTTAGTAGCCCAATCTCAAAGGGAAGAGACTCCTCTTCAAAAAGCGATTGAAAAGTTCAGCTTAAGAGCCGGAATATTTTTAAGCATTCTAACATTGATTGTTTTTATCTACGGCATAGTTTCGGGATATTCGTTTTTGGAAATGTTCCTGACATCAGTCGCGATTGCCGTGTCAGCGGTTCCGGAAGGTTTGCCTGTGGCGATGACTGTAATCCTGGCGATAGGCGTACAGCGCATGGCGCGTAGAAAAGGAGTTATCAGAAAGCTGATTGCCGCCGAGACTTTAGGAAGCACCACTATAATCCTCACGGATAAAACAGGGACGCTTACAATGGCGAAAATGGAACTTAGCAAAATATTGCCCGTATCCGGTGGGGATGAAAAAAATTTACTTGAGCTCGCGCTGCTGGATACCAATGTTCTTATTGAAAACCGCGACGGCCCGCCTGCAGAATGGCGAATCAACGGCAAGGTTGTAGAAGCGGCATTGGTGCGTTCGGCTGCTATCCGCGGGATAGACATAGTGGAAGTCAAAAAAAAGTTTACTATCTTAAGCACTTTGCCGTTTAACGCGGTCAATAAATTTTCCGTATCGTTGGTCCATGAACACGGAAAACATATGCTCATATTTCTCGGCGCGCCGGATATTCTCATCGAGCATTCTGCTTTGGATGGAGAAGGACAAAAAAAAGTTCTGGAGGAGATAAACTCTTTGGCCGAAACCGGGGAGCTCGTCGTGGGCGTTGCGGTTAAAGAGATAGAGAAAAAAGAGGACTTCATTTTTTCAAAAGATCTGAAGCTTTCACATCTTGTTTTTAAAGGATTAATATCGCTTCGCGATCCGATTCGGCCCGGCGTAAAAGATGCTATTCATCGCGTTGCATTGGCAGGGATAAAAACAATAGTTGTGACCGGGGACCATCGCGGCACCGCAAAAGCGATCGCAAGAGAAGCGGGTATTGAGATCAAAGAAAACGGCGTTCTCGACGCGTTCGAAATGCGTCTGCTGTCGGATGCGGATTTGAAACTGCGTTTGCCGGTGCTTTCCGTCATTTCCCGGGTTTCTCCAACAGATAAAATGCGTGTTGTGCAACTATTACAGGAAATGGGTGAGGTAGTAGCTATGACAGGCGACGGAGTAAACGACGCGCCGAGCATCAAACAGGCCGACATTGGGATAGCAATGGGTTCAGGCACCGAAGTTGCCCGCGATGTCGCGGACCTTGTTCTACTTGATGATAATTTTGAAACCATCGCCGCCGCCGTAGAGGAGGGTAGGCAAATTCTGAAAAATATACGCAAAGTCCTCGTATACCTTCTTGCCGGCGTGGCTGACGAACTTTTCCTGATCGGCGGGGCGCTTATCACCGGCCTTGCTCTTCCGCTCAACGCACTCCAAATTCTTTGGGTTAATTTTTTTTCGGACAGCTTCCCGGCAATCGCGTTCGCTTTTGAAATAGACACCGACGCTCTCCACCACAAGGGACGTAACATCAAGGACGGGCTTTTTGATCCTTTAATGAAATTTTTAATCCTTTTTATCGGCCTTTCTACCAGCGCGTTGCTTTTTGTATTGTACTGGTTTTTACTTCAGTCCGGATTTCCTGAAGATCTTGTGAAGACGTTTATTTTTGCCGGTTTCGGAACATATACCTTGCTTTTGACATTTTCAGTGAAAAACCTTGAAAAAAGAATTTTTACATATCCATTATTTTCCAATTATTTTTTGCTCATGGGCGTAGGAATAGGGATTATGCTCATGGCCTGCGCTATTTATCTTCCATTCCTGCAGCTATTGCTTGGTACTGTGCCACTGCCATTTACCTGGGTGCTTGGAGTACTCCTGCTCGGTGTCTTAAATATCTCCGCTGTGGAATTTGGCAAGCGGATCTTCGGCCGTAAACGCTTTATATTTTCAT
Organism: bacterium; assembly: GCA_030648495.1. Classification (GTDB taxonomy): domain Bacteria; phylum Patescibacteriota; class Minisyncoccia; order UBA11713; family 2-01-FULL-45-33; genus 2-01-FULL-45-33. Next base: position 16,619 of record JAUSHV010000048.1, on the reverse strand, counting down.
AATTTAAGATATAATAAATCCTATGCTCGATATTAAATTCATCCGCGAGAACGCGGAGTTAATAAAAGAAGCGGCGCTGAAAAAGCACGTCAAAACGGACATTGACAGGCTTTTAGCTGTTGATGAAAAGAGGCGCTCACTTATTGCGGAAATAGACGAAATGAGAAGAGTTCATAAGGAAACCTCTGAAAGAATATCTACGCTTGTCGGTGAAGAGCGCGAAAAAGCAATTGCCGGAACTAAGGATTCCAAAGACAAGCTTTCGCACAAAGAATTTGAACTGCGCACGGTGGAAGGGGAGTTTGAAGAACTGATGCTCGGGGTACCCAATGTACCGGACCCCTCGGTTCCCGACGGCGACTCGGACGCGGAAAATCAGGAAATACGGAAATGGGGGGAGCCTAAAATTGAACACGGCAGGAATTATATGACGCTTATGCAGATGCACGACATGCTGGACACCGAGCGGGGAACCAAGGTTTCCGGATTCCGCGGTTATTTTTTGAAAAATGACGGGGCGATGCTCGCGCTCGCCATTTGGAATTTTACTTTAGAACATTTAATAAAAAAAGGGTTTCAGCCTTTTATCACACCTTCATTGGTCCGCCGAGAAAATTTGGTAGGCACGGGCTGGCTGGGAGGAGCGGGCAATGCTTCGGAAGAAGATATTTATAAAACACAGGACGATTTTTATCTATCCGGTACTGCCGAGGTGCCGATGATGGGCTATCACAGAGACGAGATTTTGTCGGAAGCGGAACTCCCGAAAAAATACGCTGCTTTCTCTCCTTGTTTCAGGCGTGAGGCCGGAAGCTACGGCAAAGACACCAAAGGAATTTTCCGCGTGCATGAATTCTTTAAGATTGAACAAATAATTCTTTGCAAAGCGGACCACCAGGAATCAGTTAATTTTCATGAGGAGCTTACAAAAAATTCGGAAGAAATTATGCAAATACTGGAACTTCCATACCGCGTGGTGCTAAATTGCGGCGGCGATCTCGGCCTTGGGCAAGTAAAAAAATATGATATAGAGGGATGGCTGCCATCCGAAAAAAAATATCGCGAAACGCATTCGGCTTCATATTTTCATGATTTCCAGGCCAGGCGCCTCAATATCAAATATCGCGACGCTGAAGGAAAAACGCGTTTCGCGCATTCCTTAAACAACACTGCCATAGCGACTCCACGCATTCTCGCAATATTGCTGGAAAACCATCAAAACGAGGACGGCTCAATTAATATTCCAAAACCCCTCCAAAAATATTTTGGAAAAGAGAAAATTGGAAAATAATGATAATTAGAGAATACGAAGAGAAAAATGCAGAAGCCCTAGAAAAGTGCATTATAGAATTGCAGGAATTTGAAAAAAATCTGCAGCCGGACTTTAGGCCAAAAGGAAGCAAAGTGGCGGCGGCATATCGAAAATATCTAATTAAAAAAATCAAAAGCAACCACGGAAAAATATTTGTGGCTGAAGCAGATAAAAAAATTGCCGGATTTATAGCCATTTTACTGGAAAAACAAACAAGCCCTTGCATGGCAATTAAGGAAAATGCATATATTACGGATTTGATTGTTTTATCTAAATATCGCAAATCCGGGATAGCTTCGGCATTGTTAAAACACGCAGAAAAATTTGCAATTAAATCTAAGATGAATAATATATTTTTAGATGTGATGTTTAATAATAAGCTCGCTTTAAATTTTTATCACAGCAAGAGATTTAAAAATCGCGGGATAACTTTGCTCAAAAAATTAAAATAAAAAAACCGCTTTCTTCCTCAAACCTAGTATGTGAGGTAAAATAAGTTTATGGGTATACAAAGCCACAGGAAACAGCGGATAAGAAGAGAATTTAAAGAGCGGACCAAGCGCTTTTCTCTGGTCTTCGCCTTTGTTTTCGGCGTATCTTGGGGATTTTTCTGGCTGCCGTGGCTCCGCATTTCTCAAATAAACGCAGATGATTTTGTTTCAAAAAGCGAGGTTGAATCAGCAGTTAATCCTTACCTAGCTTCGTTAAATGCATTTTGGCTTCCAAATAATAATTTTTTTCTGCTTCAAACAGCCAAGCTTGAAAATGTTTTAAAAGAAAAAGGTATCGGGCTGGCTGTCGCCCAAAAAGCTTTCCCGAAGACACTCAACATTAAATTTCCTCAAACCGAGCCATGGCTTATACATTGTGGGAGTATGGATTGTTTTTATGTTTCTGAAACAGGGTTCCTTGCCGACCGCGCTCCTAAATTTTCAGAAAGTCCGATACCGCAGATTATAACCGGGAACAGCAACGCAAAAATAGGCGATGGGGTTGTTTCCCCATCGGAAGCGCTAACTCTCCGCAAAGTTTTTCAAAAAATGAAACGACTCAATATATCCGTAACCTCGGCTTCTTTCGGCAAAAACGCTGAAGTGAAAATCATAACAAATGAAAATTGGTATTTGCTTATCCTGGAAAATTCCGACATCGAAAAGGTTTTCGGGGACTTAAAACTTTTAATGGATCAGAAAATAAAAGAAGACCGGGCCCGGCTCGAATACATCGATATGCGCTACGAAAACAAGGCTTTTTATAAATTGGGTTCCCGCTTGGATTCTGTATGATTATTATAGGCATAACCGGGACGCTCTCTGCCGGTAAAGGCACAATTGTGGAATGGCTTTTGGGCAAATATGGATTCGTGCATTATTCGGTAAGAGATTTTATTACGGAAGAGATTGTAAGGAGAAAACTTCCGGTGAATCGCGACACCATGGTAGAAGTCGCAAACGATTTGCGAAAAACCTATCACCCAGGCTATATCGTTGAAGAGCTTTGCAAAAAAACTGCCATGTCAGGGAAAAATTCTGTGATTGAATCAATAAGAACTGTGGGCGAGATAGACACGCTTAAGGCGTTTTTAAAAAATACAAATCTTAAGAACGCCGGCAAATTTTATCTTTTTGCGGTGGATGCCGATCCCGGGCGCCGATACGAGCGGTCTCAATTAAGAAAATCTGAAACAGATAAGGTATCGTTTGAAAAGTTCCTTGCAGACGAGCAAAGAGAAATGGATTCCGACGATCCCGCGAAACAAAATCTTGCCGCGTGCATTAAACACGCAGATTTTATTTTTCAAAATAACGGCACGATCAAAGAGCTGCAAAATCAAGTAGACGCTGTTGTAAATAAATTATAGACTTACATCATGAGCACTTTTTTTGTTATTACCGTTTTAATTGCCGGGATAGGCATAGGAGCGGTAGTTTTTTATTTTTTGAATAGTAAAAAGAAGGAAGGGGAGAATAAGGAAAACCAGCCGGAAAACCAGGCCTTTTTGATGTTACAAAACCAATTAAGTGAATTAAGAAACGCTGTGGATGCGAAGATGGGGGAGTCTACCAAAATAATGCAACATCAGTTTGGCGAATCGGCCAAGCTTGTGCGCGACGTGACGGAGCGCTTAACTAAACTAGATGAAACCAACCGGCAGGTTATAAGCTTCACCGACCAGTTACAGAGTTTGCAGGATATTTTGAAAAATCCTAAACAACGCGGGATATTGGGAGAATATTATCTGGAAACATTACTCAAAAATGTTTTGCCTCCCGGAAGTTATCAGATGCAGTATCCGTTTAAAGACAGCACAATTGTAGACGCTGTTGTTTTTGTGAAAGATAAAATTATACCTATTGATTCCAAATTCTCAATTGAAAACTACAACCGTCTTGTTGAGGAGCGCGATCAAAATGAGAAAGAAAAATTAGAGAAGTTATTTAAACAAGACCTAAAAAATAGGATTGATGAAACTGCGAAATACGTGAAGCCGGAAGAAGGAACAATGGATTTCGCGTTTATGTTTATACCGCATGAGGCTATCTATTATGATTTGCTAGTCACTCAAGTAGGCGCTGTCAAAGTCAACACCCGCGACCTTATTGAGTACGCATTTAAAGAAAAACACGTGATTATTGTCTCGCCGACATCTTTTTTGGCATATTTGCAAACTGTTATGCAGGGCTTGAAAGCTTTACAAATTGAAGAATCAGCCAAAGAAATAAGAAAACATGTTGAAGAGTTGGGCAGGCATTTGATGAGCTACGAAGACTTTATGAATAAGATCGGCAAAAATTTAGGGACGACGGTTTCGGCATATAATAGCGCATCAAAAGAATTTAAAAAGATAGATAAAGATGTAATGCGCATCACCGGCAAAGGCATAGATTCGGATATCGGCTTGCTTGAAAAGCCCGAAGAAGCGGAGTAAAAAAATAATTATGAAAAAAAAGAAAGCGTCTTGGGGTTTTGATGTTGCGAATCTTGATAGGCGAGTAAGGCCACAGGATGATTTTTTCAGATATGCAAACGGCGGATGGCTGAAAAAAAACAAGATACCGCCGGATGAAAGCCGGTGGGGATCGTTTTATGTGCTTAGAAAAAAGAGTAGCGAAGCGCTTCACGAAATTCTCCGTGATTCGGTCCATAAAAAGGTTGCCTTAGGCTCAAACTTGCAGAAAGTCAGAGATTTTTATCTCTCCGGAATGAACCAGAAAAAACTTACTAAAGACGGAACAGGGCCTCTTAATAGGTTCTTTGAAATGATAGATGCAGCCGCCTCTCCGGACGATATAATTTCTTTATCGGCGTATTTTCGCACAATCGGCGTTAACGCTCTTTGGGGTGTAGGCGCCGATCAAGACATGAAAGATAAGAGTGTTGTCAGGCTTTATATTAACCAAGGCGGCTTGGGGCTTCCGGACCGCGATTATTATTTGAAAATGGATAATGTTTCTGTCCGTATTCGGAAAAAGTATGTCGGTTACATCGAAAATATGCACAAGCTCGCCGGTTTTAAGACGAATCTCAAAAAAACGGTTGATACGATAATGAGCATTGAAACATCATTGGCACGAGCCTCAATGACGCAGGTGGAACTGCGCGATTACGAGAAACAATATAATAAAATATCGCTCTCTGGCCTCAAACACATCACACCTGCCATTGATTGGAAAAAATATTTTGAGCGAATGCGCGCAGACGTGTCCCTCCCGCTGATAGTCAGCCAGCCCCAATATGTAAAAGAAGCTGGCAGAATACTAAAAAGTGTTCCTTTGGACGACTGGCAGGCGTATCTGAAATGGAAAGTAATTGACTCGCTTTCGCCGTATCTTAGCGAAAAACTCGTCAGCGAGAAATTCAATTTTCACGGCAAAGTTCTTTCGGGCACTAAAAAGATGAAGCCTCGCTGGGAACGTGTGACATCAAAAATTGACGGTTCTTTAGGCGAAGCTTTGGGGCAAATGTATGTGGAGAAGCATTTTAAGCCTGAAGCTAAAAAAGAAATTAATGAACTTGTGGATAATTTGATAGACGCGTACCGCGAGAGAATAAAAGCTCTTGATTGGATGAGCTCAAACACAAAGAAAAAAGCTCTTAAAAAATTAAAAGCATTTACCAGAAAACTCGGGTATCCGGATAAATGGAAAAGTTATGCAAAACTGAATATTTCATCCGATTCTTATTTAGAAAACCATATCAATGCCTATCAATTCGAATTTTTCAGGGAAATAAAAAAGATAGGCAGGCGCCCAAATAAAAAAGAATGGGGAATGACTCCGTCTACGGTTAACGCTTACAATAATTATCTCTTCAACGAAGTTGTTTTCCCGGCCGGGATAATGCAGCCGCCATTTTTTGATCCCGATGCCGATGACGCCGTCAATTATGGGGCAATAGGTGCTGTAATCGGCCATGAATTTACACACGGGTTTGACGACAAAGGTGGCACTTTTGATAAGAACGGCGAAATGAAAAATTGGTGGGCCAAGGAAGATAAAAAACGTTTCGAAGCAAAAGCAAAAAAATTGATTGCTCAATTCGACAAATATGAGATTTTGCCAGGAGTTTTTATAAACGGGAAGCTGACTATCGGCGAGAATATTGCCGATTTGGGAGGGCTTGTAATCGCGTTCCATGCTTATCAAAAAGCGGTTCAGAAAAAAGAACGGAAAATTATCGGCGGATTTACCCCTGAGCAAAGATTTTTTCTTGGGGCGGCATATGCGGAATGTGGACAAGCGAGGGAAGCGGCATTAAGGCAGCAGATCAATACGGACCCGCATTCGCCGTCTAAAGCAAGAGTGAATTTACCTCTTACGAACATGACGGAATTTTATGAAGCATTCGGAGTCAAAGAAGGCGATAAAATGTGGAAACCCGAAAAAGATAGAGTAGTTATTTGGTAAAACGAAGGGATTGCATTAGCTCTTTGCGCGTGCTAATATTATTCAATATGAAATTAGCCGTAATAGAGACCGGGGGAAAGCAATATTTGGTTTCCGAAGGTCAAAAAATACAAATAGAGAAGCTTGAGGACAGCGCGGGCGTACCTCTGCAGGCAGGCGTTAAATTGGATTTTGATAAAGTCCTTTTATTGGCTGATGGCGATAAAGTTGAGGTAGGGAAACCGTATTTGTCAGGTAAGAAAGTTTCCGCAGAACTTTTGGAACAGCGCCGCCTACCTACGGTTATCACATACAAATATCATTCAAAAACCCGCTACAGAAATAAAAAAGGCCACCGGCAACCGGTGACTTTGGTAAAGATTTTGGGGATATAATTATTTTCTATTGTCAAGAGCGTGACGGAGGGTCATTTCGTCGGCATATTCCAGCTCGACGCCTGTTGAAAGACCCCTCGCCAAGCGCGTAATTTTGGGCGCTAATGGCTCCAAAACCTTGGCAATGTAGTTGGATGTGAATTCGCCCGTTTTGGTGGGGGACAGAGCGAGAATAACTTCGCACTTAGACTGATTTTTGCCCATCCTTTCATACAACTTTTTAATTCTTTCCCTCACGATGGGATTTTCATCCAACGGGTCTATCATTCCACCCAAAACATGGTAGAGCCCGCTGTAGGCGCCTGAACGTTCGATATTTAAAATATCGTTATCTTTTTCTATGACCATTATTTTGTTCCGCTCACGCTTGGAATTTGCCCAACCCGCCTTCGCCGAGGCTTCGGCGGGCAAGCAAAACGAACAAACTTTTCCTTCGCCTGCATTGGTTTTAACGCTGAATGCCCTCCAACAAGTGGTGCATCGCCGCAAATGATTAGGCAGCTCGGCAATGGCGCGTGCCAAGTCTTTTTGTTCGTCCTCCGAAAAATCTAGCATCGCCCACAAAAAGCGGTTGGCTTGCCTCGGCCCAATGCCCGGGAGTTTTTCTAAAAGTTTTCTTAATGTATGGAAAAAATTAGAATCCATTTCTCTACTCTAGCTCTATTCAAAATTTCTTTCCATCTGTGAGAAGCTGGCTTTTTCCGGAGTGAAGTAAAGTGTAACCTGCCCGATGGGTCCGTTCCTGTGCTTTTCTATCAATATATCTGCCTGGTTCGGCCTGTCGGAATTTTCTTTAACCCGGTCTTCGCGGTGGATGAACATAACAACATCGGCGTCCTGTTCGATTGCTCCGGAATCGCGGAGGTCAGAAAGCACCGGTTTTTTATTTGGTCTCGACTCAATAGCCCGCGAAAGTTGTGAAAGAGCAAGCACCGGAACATTAAGTTCTTTTGCCAATACTTTAAGTGAACGCGAAATTTCCGTAATTTGCTGAACCATATTTTCTGTATGCGTTTTTGGCGCCATGAGCTGTAAGTAATCCACAATGATGAGTCCGAGTCCTTTTTCAGCCTGGAGTCGCCTAGCCTTTGCTCTCATTTGTAGAATATTCATTGAAGCTTCGTCATCTATATAAAGAGGCGCGCGGGAAAGTTTATCAAAAGCATCGCGGATGCGGTCAAAATCGTCTCCTTCAGACGAAAGCCTTCCTGTTCGGAGTTTCCAAAGATCCACGTTCGCCTCTGCAGCTATCAACCTATCAATCAGCTGGTCTTTGGACATTTCCAAAGAGAATAATCCGACGGGAATATTTTCTTTTAAAGCAACGTGCCGCGCGATATCCATAGCTAAAGCTGTTTTACCCAAAGAGGGCCTTGCGGCGAGGACTATGAGATCAGATTTTTGGAGTCCTGATAATTTGTTATCAAGGTCCCTGAAACCTGTCGGTACTCCACGGATGGCACTATTCCCGGGGTCTTTGTGAAGCTTGTCGATTCTTTCCCAGGCTTGCTCCAAAATGCCCGCTATCGCTACAAATCCTTTTGTAAGCGATTTTTGGGCAATATTGTAAATTCTTTTCTCAGCTTCATCCAAAAGTTCATCTACATCTCCTTCTTCTTTGTACCCAAGCTGTGAAATATCCTGCGAAACCGTGATAAGTTCGCGTAATATTTTCTTTTTTCGCACAATCTCCGCGTAATAAGCGGCGTTCGAAGCGGTAGGCACACTATTTACAAGCGATGCCAGATAGGAATGCCCGCCGATCTCGTCCAATTTCTTGGCTTCCTTGAGAGAATCTGATACGGAAAGGATATCTATCGGCTTTTGTTTGGAGAAAAGAGAAATCATCGCCGAGTAGATGGCATTGTGTTCATTTTTATAAAAATCTTCCGCACGGAGAGTGTCGGCGACCTTATCCATCATTGCGCCATCAAGCAAAATTGAGCCTAAAAGCGAAATTTCCGCTTCGACTTGTTGTGGAGGCATGCGAGCGGCCGAAAATGGAGAGAGGATTTGCGCCATTAATTTAATCTTAGTGTTCATGAATCAAAAAAGCAACAAGATAAAAAAGTGCAGAACAGGTGAATAGCGAAAAGCAAGAAACTAAGCAGTAAGCCTCTTAGTTTCTTGGCTTTAACCGAGGCCCATCAGGCGTGTCCCGGATTTCCCAACCCAAGTCATAAATTTTTTGTCGCAAAATATCCGCGGAAGTAAAATCGTGCGATTTTCTGGCTTTTTCCCGCTCTTCAAGCATTTTTTTTACTTCTTCCGGTACTTTTTTTTCTTTAATATCCTTAAGCCCCAAGCCTAAAACCTTATCAAACTCATATAAAAGGTCTAATAATTCGCTTGCATTAAACTTTTCAGGGGATTTATTGTATGCGCTGACCAAATTCCAAACTACAGCCAGAGCTTTTGAGGTATCAAGGTCGTTGAAAATGGCCGAAGCGAAACCTTGCGAAAAAGCCGTGAAGGAGTAAGCGCGTTCCGATTTTGGATGCGTGTCGGAGCCCCCGTAGAGAGGGTTAAGCGCGAGAAAATCGGAATGCGCATCTCCAGGTTTTTTTGCAAGGCTTTGCTGAAGCAATAAAATAAATTCCCGCAGTCGTTCCAATGAATTTTGCGCGGCCTGCAAAGATTCCCAAGTAAAATTAAGTTGCGTGCGGTAGTGCGCGCCCAAAACCAAATAACGAAAAGCAAGAGGTGAAACTTTTTCTTCAATTTCACAAAGCGTATAAACATTGCCCAAAGATTTTGACATTTTTTTGCCGTCCACCAAAAGATGTTCGCCTTCAACAAAATATTTTACAAATTTTTTGCCGGTAGCAGATTCAGATTGCGCAATCTCGTTTTCATGATGGGGAAAAAGTAAATCTATGCCTCCCGCATGAATATCAAAACTTTTGCCCAAATATTTCATGCTCATTGCGGAACATTCAATATGCCAGCCCGGACGGCCCGCGCCAAATTTTGCCGGCCAGGAAGGCTCGCCGGGCTTTGCCGCTTTCCATAAAACAAAATCTTCCGCGCTTCCTTTTTCGTATTCATCGGCGCTGGTTCTGCGGAAGTCCGACTTCCCCGGGAAGTCGGACTTCCTAAGCCGCGACAATCTACCATATTTCTTGAATTTAGAAATATCAAAAAAAATACCATCGTCTGTTTTATAAGCTATCTTTTTTTTAAGAAGCACGCCGATAAGCAAAACCATCTCTACGATATGGTCCGTAGCTTTTGAGTATTTCCAGGCCTGTTCAATATTCAATTTTCCCAAATCTTCAAAAAACGCTTTTTCATATGGCTTTGTAAAATCATAAATAGATTTATTTTTTGCTAAAGCCCCTTTGATTATTTTGTCATCAACGTCCGTTATATTCATCACGTGTTTAACATTGTAGCAGCCGTATTCCAGTGTGCGCCTCAAAATATCTTCAAAAATATACGCGCGCAAATTGCCTATATGCGCGTAGTTATAAACCGTCGGCCCGCAGGTATAAAGCCCCACCTTACCTTTCGTGATGGGCTTAAAATTCTCCTTCTTCCGTGTTAAAAAATTAAAAAGCTTTATCTGCATTGTCTATAATTATGCCATAAATAGGACTATTTTAAGGTATTGACAATAAGCAATGGATATGCTAAATTCAACCAAGATTCAGGAAAGGAGACGTTTATGGATTTTTGGCAAGTTCACGGAATCTGGTTCTTAATTTTTATAGCCTTATTTCCTCGGCTTACAATGCTTTTCACTAGCATCGCATTCGGATTAGGGGTTCTTGGCTGGCTAGGATGGATTTTTGCTCCCCACCTTACAGTTGCCATTCTAGCAACAATATACTACTGGGATACAAATCCGGGATTGTGCGTAATCGCTTGGTTAGTCGCCATTGGCGGAACAGGCGTAGAAACCAAGACGGCATCCAAAGCGGCTTCAAGATAATAACAATTAAATATGTCTCACACAGAATCTCTAAGGCCGCGAAATACTCCGTGGCCTTTTAGTTTTAAACATTACGCACGATTGACAAAATAATGCGTATTATGATAAGAATATAAGCAGGAAGGGAGAAAAATAATGAATGTTAGCATGGCATTGCTCAGTGTATTGACCTTACTGTTATCGGCATTTGCCGGAAATATCGGCAATAATGCACCGGTTCTAGCAGGCATGATCATGCTTCTTGCGGGAGCATGTATATTACTCATCGTATTCATTGCGTATCAACTTGGTATGAGAGATGCGCAAAAAACTCGCCAAGGTCCGCCAGATCCGATTCCGGAAGTGAAAAGTAGGCGATGTCGTATAGATACTTGGTAATAAATACAAGCCGCCGAGCAATCGGCGGTTTTAGTTTTTTAAAACCATTTGCGACGTTTGAAGAAGGTGAGCATGGATAAGATGGCAAGAATTATGACGCCGAGGATGATGAGAAAATCGTAAGGACTGCCGAAGAATCTGTCAGGAGTAATATTCATGGAGAAGATTGCTGCGATTAGCGTAAGGGGAAAGGTGACAAAGGCCATCAAGGTCAGCTTTTTCATAACTTCATTTGAACGCATAGAAATGAAAGAAATATTGGTGTCGTAAAGAGCCTCAACCGTTTCTTTATGGTTTTCCAGCATATTCCAGACCTTATAATATTCTCCAACGATATCTTTAAAATACGGCTGCATTTCTTTGCCAAAAAAATTAGTTCCGTGGGTTTCCAAAGAATTCACGGCCGTCTCGTGCGGTTTGATGGCACGCCGGAAATTCAAAATGTCACGCCGCAAAAAAAATATTTCCTGGATTGTTGCTTCGTCTTCTCGCGCAGCAAGCCTTGCATCTATCTCGTCAATTTTTAATTTAATATGGTCAAGCTCTCGCATCGCGAAATCATAAAGGCGCGAAAGCAATTGATAGAAAACCATTTCTATGCCGGTAGAAAAAATCCGCTCCGTCTCCTCTTGGCTTTTTTCCAGATCACTAAAAAATCCCGTTAACGCCTCATTTTCTTCGTAGCTTATCGTAATTAAAAAATCTTTCCCTATTATAAAATCAATTTCGGCGCCAAGGCTGGTTTTTGTCTCGGGATTAAAAACCGGAAAATGAAGTATTAAATAGAGAAAATTTTGAAACCTATCCACTTTCGGGCGCAACGTCGGATGAAAAAGCTCTTCCACCACAACCGGGTGAATATTGTAGTTTTCGGCAAGACTCTTGATTTCTTCCTGTGTTGGACGATCCCCGTAAACCCATCTTTTACCGTGCCATTTTATCTCTTTAATCATGTATCTATTGTAATACAAAAAGGTTTTTGAGATAATAGGGTGAATGTGGACTTGGAAAAAACTTATGTCCCTCGCAGGTGCGGCCATACTTGTTGCCGCCATTTTTGCATTTGGCGTATATATAGGAATCCGGCTTCCGGGTGAAAATAAGGTTGTTCAGGTATTAAGCAAACGCCCGCCGGTCTCGCTCCAAGGGAATATCGATTTCGGGCCATTTTGGCAAGCTTGGGATCTTGTTACACAAAAATACGTTGATATCGATAATGTTAAGCGGCAGGATATGGTTTACGGGGCAATATCCGGACTCCTTAAATCTTTAGGCGACCCTTACACAGTATTTTTTCCTCCAAAAGAAAATACTGAATTTCAAAGCGAAGTAAAGGGCGCGTTTGAAGGCGTTGGTATGGAAGTCGGCATGAGAAAAAATATTATTACGGTTATTGCTCCGCTTAAAGACTCGCCAGCGGAAAAGGCGGGGATAAAAGCCGGAGATAAAATTTTAAAAATAGACGACCATTCGGCCGCGGATATTAGCTTGGAAGAAGCGATAGGATACATCAGAGGACCAAAGGGCACGAAAGTTAAACTTCTTATTGTAAGGAATGGGGAAGATTCTACCCGCACTATCGAGATTGAGCGCGCGGTAATCAATATTCCGGTGATAAATACTTCTCCTGAAGATAAATATAAAGATATTACCGCCCAAAATAGCATATACATCGTCACTCTTTATAACTTTTCGGAAACTTCGCCGGACCAATTCAGGACAGCTCTCCGCAGCTTTGTTATGAGCGGGAAAAACAAATTAATTTTGGATCTGCGCAATAATCCAGGCGGTTATTTGGAGGCGGCGGTTGATATCGCAAGCTGGTTTTTGCCTCAGGGCGATATCGTTGTGCAAGAGGATTTTGGGAAAGGAAATAAAGAGGTCCATCGGTCGCGGGGATATGATATTTTCAAAGATTTGCCTATGGTTATTTTGGTAAATGAAGGCTCGGCTTCAGCTTCGGAAATCTTGGCAGGCGCGTTGCGTGACCACAATATCGCCAAGCTCATCGGCGCAAAAACGTTCGGCAAAGGCTCGGTGCAAGAACTCTTGCCCTTAACTTCCGACACATCGCTTAAAATAACTATCGCTAAATGGCTGACTCCGAACGGCGTTTCAATTTCTGAAAAAGGCCTGGACCCCGATATTCCGGTTGAATTCAAAAAAGAAGACGCTGACGCCGATAAAGATCCTCAAATGGAAAAAGCTATTGAGGTATTGAAAGGAATGAAATAAAAAATTAGGACGGCTGCTTTTGCAACCGTCCTTTTCGTTCGTCGGATTTTTTAGTAAACGATTCTTTTGAGACCGCAGAAAATACATTTATTGTCTTTATGCGTATAGCGGTCATGTTTCTCGCAGTAGACGACGTCTCCATTCGGCTTAATCTGCTTGCCGTATTGGTCAACAAGCGTAAGCTCGCTCATTTTTTTTCCGCGGGAAACAGTGTTATAGACATAAACGGCTTCCTTGGGAATCCAGAACCTATCATCGCCATCGCCGTCGTCCCGCATCGACCACAAACTAATAAAGTCGCTGGCCTGGCTCTCAGGCCAACGGTTCCAATGCTTTTCGTAAACCTTACCGTCATCGCCGACACCGCGCAAACTCTGCGCAGATACCGGCTTGTTCGAAAACTCGCCAAGCACTCCGGTTTTAGTTTCCGAGATAGTAACGATAACTTCTTTTAGCACATGGAGCTTTGTCGGATTCAAAAAAACAGAATCAAGTAATTTTTCGCCCTGCACCCGCCAAAGGCAGACCTTCTGCCCAACTAAATAACTCATTGCGTCCCTCCTTTTGGGTTAATCGACTAATTTGACCACAGAAAGCTATGAGAAAGAACCTCATTAAAAAATAGCATATAATATATTATGTGTCAATACTTGAAGAGAGCTAATTTTTGCTACTATTGTTTGATATGAAAATAATTTTATTGAAAGATGTTTCAAAGCTCGGGAGGAAAGGTGATGTTAAGGATGTCGCCGACGGCTACGGACGGAATATGCTCATGAGAATGGGGCTGGCGGAACTTGCCACGCCGGGAGCCGTCAAAAAAATAGAGGAGGAATCAAAAAACGTATCAAAACAAAAAGAAAAAGAGCATTCCGTATTTCACGCGTTGCGCACCGCATTGATGGAAAGGGGAGTGATTATAAAGAAAAAAAATAATGAAAAGGGAGAGCTTTATGCCGCGGTTTCTCCGAAAGAAATTTTAGAAGCATTGCGGACGTTGAAATTCCCGTTGCCGGAAAATATTGATGATTCAATGGTAATTATAGAAACGCCCATCAAAACAGTAGGTATCCACGAAGCCAAGATAAAGTTAGGCGCCGAGACAACTACGGTGAAGATTGATGTCAGAGAGGCTAAATAAAAAAATCAGAATAGCGTTTTGCTTTCCTCGCGATTGCTAAGAAGCAATCCTCGGGGATGCTGCTGCAAAACCCGCAAAATGCAATTCTGATTTTTTTAAACTACCGAAACTAAATTTATCGTCCTTTTTGCGCCGTCGAATTTGGTTTTTCGCTTGACTTGGTATTTGACAACTCCCTCTTTAATTGCGTAAATGGTGTCATCTTTTCCGCGCCGAACACCCGCGCCGGGCACGAATCTAGTTCCGCGTTGGCGGACCAAAATAACCCCTGCTTTGGCTTTTTCGCCTGCATAGAGCTTTACACCTAAATATTTTGCTTGGGAGTCTCTATTATTCTCTGTCGAGCCTCCCGCCTTTGTATGTGCCATAAGTAAATGTATGTTATCAAAATATATAAAAACAGTCAAATCGTTCTATCAGCGCCATTTTTCGAATATAGCGCTCTTTTTGCTCATTTTATTTACGATTTTAGCCATTCTCGGCTTCTGGCGTCTCAAGGCGCTTACACCGCCAAAAGAACCAATAAAGCTATTGACACAATAAAGATTATTATGATAGGAATATAGGCAGAAAGGGGAGTAAAAAATGTATATTCTGGGAAGGACGATTCTATTTTCGGTTTTAGCACTAGTGATTGGATGCAGTTCAAAGACGGATAGTACATCAAAAGCAACTCAAACGATTGAATTAGGTAAGACGGTCGGCTTCCACGCTATAAATGGCGCGGGCTACGACAATAGTTATTTGAAACTCGTATCAGTAAAAAACATCGAGTCTATACGTTCTGTCCTGAACGTAAAACTGAAATTTAATGACAAATGCTTTGCTGTTATCGAGGGCTCATATATTACAGCTTTGGGAGTTTTGGATAAAAACGTCCTTGTCCATTACGAAGCGCATTTCTCGGAACAATTTCGAAAATCACAAACCAGGTGGAACGGCGACGAACTTTATGAATTTTGTCCTACCGGCACTCTCTTTTTTCTCGAAAAAGACGACTTCATTAATATGTCCAAAATAGATGATACATTACGAGCCATAAAGAAAAAGAAGGTAACCCAAGAAGAAGCGGAAAAAGTTGCCATTGCTGAAATTCTAAAGACCGCAAAAGAAAAAAAGTTGTTATAGGCTACCGACACCGGTAGCTTTTTTATTTTTTTATTGCTTTAGCAATAATCCCGCCGATGGCGGGATGAAGCGCCTAGCGCTTCACTGGCTTTGTTGAAGCGGTGAGAACTGTAAATTCCTTGGAAAGAGTTTTGAGATTTGCGATTTTGTCGCGGACGGGGGAGGGAAGGATATCCATCACTACTTTCAGTTTTTTTTCGTCGGCTTCAAACAGGGCTTCCCATTTTTCTTGCAAGCCGCTCTCCAATAAGATCTCTTTTACTTTATCCAAGTCGTATTTAAAACGCTGTTGGAGCTTTTTTGAAATATAATATCCGCGTTCGTCAAAAACGCGCTCCACTCCGTTCGCATCCATATATGTTTTAATAATTGCTTGCAATTCTTTTATCCTTTTATCGTTGGTGTTTTCTTGTGATTTTATGCCGAAATACTCGCCAAGGGCTGATTGCAACATGGCTTCGTCCGGCGCGGGCACATCGGTTTTCTTATACAAATGCTTCCAAGCCGGGCACATCGGTTTATAAGGGCAGTAATTGCAAAGAGGCGAGGGGTTTGGGGGAAAGTTGTTTTCAGCGGTTCTACGCTCTATTTCTTGAATGGTGTTTAAAACCGATTCCGTTGTTGTGGACAGGGACTCGGCAGCACGGGTGGAAGATAATTTTTCACTATGCTTAAGAAAATACAAAGAGAGTTTTATTTTTGCGGGATCAATATGAGGCCATCTTTTTGTAAGTGCCATGTGATAGATAGACATCTGCATATTGGCGTCGACCGCGGCTTGCGAAGGGAGTTTTCTGTTGGTTTTGTAGTCAATAATTTCATATTCTCCGTCGCCCAACTTATCTATGCGGTCGATGATGCCGGCAAGCACATGGGTTTTGCCGTCAGTGGCCGGAAGCAAGACTTCGAATTTGGATTCAGTATCAACAACGGAAAAATTCCACGGCTGATTTTTTTTATAAAAGTTTTTTATCAAACCTTTCCCGCTTTCTTCGTAAGTCGCGCTTAAATTTTTGTCCAAAATAGGATAAACTTTTACTGAAGACGCCTGCCAGGTTTCCGCAAAATTGGCCAATATCTCGTCCAAAGTAGGGAATATTGGGTCGTGGCTGAACATAAACTTCAGCGCGGCGTGCACCGCGGTACCAAAAACAGCCTCAACCGATTTCGGGGCTTTTATTTTGTCGATTATCTGGAATTTAAATTTCTG
>JAUSHV010000040.1 GCA_030648495.1 bacterium | reverse complement strand
GGGTAATTCATATTGCGAACTTACGAATGCTTTTTTGCCGAGTTCCTTGAGGATCTCTCACTCGTTCACCTGAGTCTACTCGACTCACCCACCTGTGTCGGTTTTAGGTACGGATACGTATTTATATTTTTAGACGCTTTTCTTGGAAACCTGCTCCATCGAATTTTCTTCCCGTAAAGGAAAAATTTTCAAACTCCTTTGATATTGCCATTAAAGGCTCAACGCTGATTTTCATGCGCCTTATCTTCAGAGAATGAACGTGAATCCATTAACACGATCGAGGTACTAGATTCCGTCCCGCCATCAAAAAAATACGCAGTGCAGAAATATTAATCTGCTAACCATCAGGTACGGCATTTGCCATCCCCTTAGGGCCGACTAACCCTTGGCTGATTTACATTGCCAAGGAAACCTTGGGTTTACGGTGTACCCGAATTTCACGGGTATTGCGGTTACTTGTGCCAACATTCTCACTTCCAAGCGCTCCACGGTGGGTCACCCCTTCCGCTTCACTGCACTTGGAACGCTCTCCTACCAAATGATATTTCAGTAAAGAAATATCAAGTCCTAAACTTCGGTACTCCACTTAGCCCCGATAATTTGTGGCGCAAAGTCTCTTGACGAGTGAGCTGTTACGCACTCTTTAAAGGATGGCTGCTTCTAAGCCAACCTCCTCGCTGTTTATGAAACTTCACCACCTTCTTTGCACTTAGCAGAAATTTAGGGACCTTAGTTTTAGATCTGGGCTGTTTCCCTTTCGACCGACGGAGCTTAGCCCCCGTAGTCTGACTAGATTCTTTTTAACACCGGGCATTCGGAGTTTAGTAGGTCGGTCGAGATTGCTCCCTGTACAGACCTTCTAGTAGCTCTACCTCCTGGATTGCAGAATCCGCTAGCCCTAAAGCTATTTCGGAGAGAACCAGCTATTACGAGGTTCGATTAGCTTTTCACTCCTTACCACAGTTCATCCGATAGTTTTGAACGGCTAAACGGTTCGGGCCTTCCCCCGGATTTCTCCGGGGTTCACCCTGACCATGGTAAGCTCACCTCGCTTCGGGTCTATTGTTTTATGCTTATATTTCGCGCTATTAACACTTGGTTTCCCTGTGTCTCCGGGCATTACGCCCTTAGACGAGCAAAAAACAATAACTCGTTGGCTCATTCTTCAATAGGCACGCCGTTAAGCACGATGCATTACTGCATCGGCCCTTCGACTCCTTGTAAGCATATGGTTTCAGGTACTATTTCATCGCCCTCACCGGGCTACTTTTCAACTTTCCCTCACGGTACTAGTTCACTATCGATGATAATTGGTATTTAGCCTTACCCGCTCGTGCGGGCAGATTCCCCCGAACTATACATTTTTCGAGGTACTCAAGTGAAGTCCAAAGAATATAGATTAATTTTCGCTTACGGGGCTATTACCCTCTCTGGCCGGCCTTTCCAGGACCGTTCTACTAATAATCCAATTTTCCTCATCATTAAAGATTAGAACTAAACTTACTACTGCTTAATCTTTCTAATAATAAATTACCAAAAAGAAAAAGCTCTGGGCTATTCCCTTTTCGCTCGCCGCTACTAAGAGAATGTACAAATCTTTTTTCGCAACGCCGAATTCATGCGCGCTGTGAAAAAAGTTTTGCGTTGTTTTCTTTTCCTCCGCTTACTGAAATGTTTTACTTCAGCGGGTTCGCTCACATTACTTTTTAAAGCAATGGAATACCGAATTAAAATTTCGGTATAGGTTTCCCCATTCGGAAATCTTCGGATCAAAGGTTGCTCGACACCTCCCCGAAGCATATCGCCGTCACGCCGCGTCCTTCTTCGCCCAATTATCTCTAGTCATCCACCATACGCCCTTATATCGCTCTTTACGCGATCGCCACTGTTCGTCCGCCGCATAGCGGACATGGTCAGTGGTCCAACCGTTTTGTTAGAAAATGCACTTACGAATTAAATCCCGCAACTCCGACGAAAAAGACCTCTCAATCCCGTGGCGCCATCTCTGGCGTTTTACGGGAAAA
The DNA here is from genome assembly GCA_030648495.1 of bacterium. Taxonomy (GTDB): domain Bacteria; phylum Patescibacteriota; class Minisyncoccia; order UBA11713; family 2-01-FULL-45-33; genus 2-01-FULL-45-33. The sequence goes on along the minus strand of JAUSHV010000040.1, from coordinate 12,144 downwards.
CTGGAGTTACGGGTTAGATTATCAAAGTTCGTACTGCATATGCATAGCATATGAGACAAAAAAATGTAAATCCTTAACTTAAAAACCCGCCTCGAAGCGGGTTTACCAGAGTCAAGCTAAATTAGCTTAATGTTGGTGGCCATGACGGCTCCCCGTTCGATGAGATTAAGTTGATTTGGTTAAACATAGTTTGTGTATTGCCATTATACTCCTCCTATATATGGCGTCAAGTACCTGGCAAGTGGTGGGGATAACAAAGAAAAAAGGCGAATAAATCGCCTTTATTAGCTCCAAATCCATGCCGTGCAAAACAGACCCATTACTACCAACCAGAAAGCACCACCACCATTTAAAATACCAAAAGAATGAAACATATAAGAAAGAACTACTACCCCACCCCACACCGCAACTGTCGCAATTGCTTTACCGCCATTTTTCATATTCATTTCTCCCTTCTCCCGTCATTCCTAACAAATCAAAAGCCGGACGTCAAGACGCTGTGAGAAAACCAAATCTGCTTTTTGTGGGTTTAGCGGTTTTGAATGCCAACCTTGCTTTCCAGCCGTAAAAACCTTGCTTGATTTTTCTCCTGAGACTCTTTTTGGTTTTCTTTTATCTCTGCGGTATCACCTGACAAAACTCGGATTGATCTAGCTACATCTGTAAATCCTTGCCGTATTTCCGTCCGCATTTCAATAAAATTAGACTTTAAATCCTTTTTCAAATCATCTATTTTCCCATCAACTATCTTTTCCACTCCAGGCAAAATAACTTGTTCGGTAAATTCTCCCAAATCATTAAGAGTTATAGGATCGGTTATCTTTTTCTTTGCGCTTTTTACCATGCTTTTATACTATCTTGCACCGAATACGACGTCAATTTGACATCTTTAATTTTGGTATGTTTCTTAAAATACTCCAGAAAAGGCGCTGAGCAGGTTTTACATAAATCGGCAGACAGGCTTTCTAAACCATACATGCTTATATAGACGCCCTTACGATCTTTGATAGATTTTTTACATCGATTACATTTTTTAATTGTCATAACTTTAATCTAGCACAAAACGCTACTTAACTCCCTTTCTCCCATCATTCTTAGTAAACCAAAAGCCCCTCGTCAAGAGGGGCTTTTTCAGTGTCAGAAAAATTTAGCGTGATGAAATATCTGAGCGGAGGCGCTCCAAAAATTTGGAAGCGTGTTCTTTTCCGCCCAAACCAAAAGCGAGGCCTCCGGCCAAAGCGAGCATTGCTACGAACGCGGTAAAGAGAGTCTGGACAAATGGCCCGGCGATTCCCAATTGGTAAAGCGCGGTCAAAATTGCAAAGACCCAAATAGCCCATTTGGCCATTCCGCCCAAAAATCCTGAAGAAGGAAGATGCGCGGCTTTCGCGGAACCCTCTACAACTCTTTGTGCTACATCAGACAACAAGGCTGCCGCCACCAAAATCAAAGCGGCAACTATTACTTGAGGAATGTAGACCAAAACAACTCCTCTCAAAAATTCAGTTACTTGCGTAAGACCAAAGACATCAATTGCGGCAAGCACGAATACCAAAATAACAAACCAACGAACCAAGCCTCCCAAAAAGGCACCTGAATCAAGCTTCATGCCGGCTCTTTCCAATGGCTTATCAGCGCCGACGCTCCTTAATGCAACGTCTACTTTCAAAGCTTTGACAATTTGCTCAACAACTTTTCCCAAAGCTACGGCAACTACCCAACCTATTACAAAGATAACAAGCGCGATTATAAGCTTTGGAACAAAGAGGACAACCCCCATCCAAAGCTCTTGGAATGAATTGTTCAGAACATCACCCCATGTTTGTACTATCATATGTTAATTTTATGTATTAATTTTTAAAGCTATTAAGTTATGTACAAGGGCCCTCGAGAAACCCTCGTTCTATGACCAAAAATAAGCCTATTTATCGACCACGGGCTTAAAATCGGGCCTTTAGCTCTATTTTATCATGAATAGACCTTGTTTGTAGGCTGGTTGTGGATAAAGATTAAAGCCTAAAAACCCTTGTATTTAAACGCGAATGTTGCTAAAACTTAATCAGAAAGCGGGTAAGTTCAGTGTTTAAAAGCACGAAAGAAGAAATTGAAAAAAATGAGAAACTCGTTGCGGATACAAGTGCCGCAATAAACGCACTCATAAAAAGCGGTAAAAAAGTGCATATAATTTGGGATTTTGACGGAGTTTTGGCGGACAGCAGAAGCGACGATGTGTTTAAACTGTTTAATTTTGACCTCAAAAAATATTTTGACTATGAAGAACGCTTGCTTTTTCAAAGTCCCGGACCGGGCCAATGGATTTTGCCGATAGCTCACAATACCGGTCGTGGAATACATTTTCCTCCGGAACAATTTTCGCAGGATATAGTAACGGCGCGTTCGAGTTTTATGGCAATGAGAGTGCAGATATTCTGTCTATCCTGGCACATGCCCACGAGATGGATGCTTTTTCTTGGACACCAGCCGAAAGAAGGCTCATACCGCATTATTTTAGAATCGTTAAAACAGGACCAGGATTCACATATTTTTTGCGTGGATGATTCCCCTAAACATATCGATACATTCAACCGCGTAAGCACAGAACTGAACATGGAAAGCCGTTCAACAGGAATATTTTCCCCAGCCATAAGAACTTACACAAAAACCGAGCTGAAAAAACATATTGCGAGTGTTTTGTCGGCTAAGGGGAATAAGCCTTTGCGAGTCCGAGACCCTTCTGACGATATGCGCGGGTTTATCGTGTTACCTAACGGTGTTGTGCAATTCAGGGAACAGATTAACTGCGTGGTAAATGAACAAAGCTCGGAAGGCCACACAACTGAACTGCGTAATGCTTTTGTCCAAGCATACGGAGAAGTGGGCGTTGGACGCTTCAAAACCGAACAAGAGTTAGATGATGCAATGTATCAATTCATCATAGACAAGCACACATAAAACAGAGAGGTATCCGCCCTCTGTTTTTTATCTTACGATTTATGCGCCCTGGATGTATCGCCTCTCGCTTCTGCTAAAGCTCGAAACCTTCGCTCCCTCCACGGTCGGGGTCAATTTTCTGAGGGTTAAGATTTTTGAACTGACTTTCAGAATAAATACCTATACCTCGTAATTTGTTTTTTTCTAGAGTGCTAGTTGTAAAAAGTGTAATGTGAGAAAACGGAATTTCTAGACTCAAGCCAAGCATTGAATTTAATTCCTTATAAAACTCAGTAAGATCTGGAAGGTCTGTAATTTGAATATATGATTTTCTCTCCTCTGTCTCACTCGTATCTTCTCCGCTAGGATAATCCTTTGAAATATAGTAATACTCCGGCTTTTGGGAGAAAGACCAAGTAAATTGGGAAGATAATCGGTTAATATCTTTTAATGCTCGTTCTTTTTCTTCAGGGGCCAATTCATCTAACTTAGCCAAAATTATTTCTCCGGTCTCTCTTCCAATAACTGTGACGTGGAATTCGTTTTTCTCAAAAAGACCTTCTTTTGCTGCCCTAGTTTTTAGCCACGAAAAAGTTTTTTGGTCTGGATATATATCCAATAGCAACGTTGCGGCTTCTTCATTATAAGAAAGCCCTGGTTCTTTTTCATGTTCTTTTAACGTTTCTGATTTTTCTTGTGGATTCATAACATTTAACTACTTCGGTCTATCTCACTACGATGTGCGCCCTGGAGGTATCGAACCTCCGACCTTTCCAATGTGAATGGAACGCTCTACCACTGAGCTAAGGGCGCGTTAAATTACTTGAATTTTATGATTTCTATATAAAAATTACAAACTAAACCCGCTCTTAAAAGGCGGGTTGTTTCTGAAACTTATCATAATGGACTTAATGTTCTCGATCCTATAATTTGGATGACGAATGGCAATTTTTCCAGCACAGAAATATTTTTGATGGCAATTCGCCCAGTTAAAATCTTTTTGCCGTTACCACTATCTATTTGTAACCCTGCAAATCCCAAATCATTATTTTCTTGACTGCCACAAGGCATATTGAGTCGAACAAAAACCGAAATTTGCTCATCAGGATTAATTGCGTTCTGAACAATAGATAGTAAACCAGCATCACATTTATTCATAATCCGCCGAAACTCTTATTCCAATATAGCAGATACTGCAAATTATTCCAACCCCAATTTATTTATCAAAAATTCGTGGGGATAATCAAAGAGATCACGAAGCATGCGGTCGTGCATAGATATCCGATGTTCAAATTCGGCTGATGACAAAGTCGCCCAATTGAGCTCTTTGCCGATTTCTGATTCGAGGCCGCGAATAAAGCTGTCTGCTTGCCCTTTTTTAAGGTCACCTACAACTAAAATATCGAGTCGGGTTCCATCACCCCTGAATCCACCTGCGAGGTCCTCTGAAAATATACCTCCCAATGCAACCAGTTTTATTTTCCCCCTGCTTCTGAAAAATTTGGTCATTTTTTCGCGCGAGATTGGCCGCGCAGTAATCAGTAAATTGCGGAGAGCCAAAATGAAAGGAAATGTGGAAGAGAGCCGACGGCCTTCGATTTTTCTCCAAATAATCTTTATTTTATTGCCTTTTTTAATTTCAAACCGGTCACGGCGCACCGCCTTTTTAGTAAAACCCAAAGCGGCAAGCGACCTCATCTCGCTTGAAACCGATTCCAGCGGAACTTTGATTATTTTTGCCGCTTCGGCGGACGTAAAAACTTTCTCGGGCGAAAGCAAAAACAGCCTCAAAAGCTTGACCCTTATCCCCGACCCGAAAAGTTTTTCTAGTGTTGTCATGTTTTTAACAATAAGGCGTAGCGAGCCTAGCACGCGCTAAGCCGATCACTACGCCTTATTTTAACTCTTATCTATTTAAGTTCAACTGTCGCTCCGGCAGCTTCCAGCTTGGCTTTAAGCTCATCCGCGGCCGCTTTGTCCATTCCTTCTTTGATGACTTTCGGGGCCGCGTCCGCAACTCCTTTCGCTTCGGCCAAGCCCAACCCCAAAGCTTCGCGCAAAACCTTGATAACAGCTATCTTCGTTCCTCCGGCCGACTTCAATTCAACATTGAAAGTGCTTTTTTCTTCTTTGACCTCTTCACCTGCACCGCCTCCCCCTGCCGCCATCATCGGCATCGCAGCCGAGACGCCGAATTTCTCTTCAATTTTTTTAACCAAATCGGATAATTCCAAAGCCGTGAGCTTTGACACTTCCTCCACAATTTTTTCTAAATCTGCCATATATTTATTATATTAATTTATTAATTTATTTTAATTTTTGACCTTTATTTTTGTTTCTCACTTACTTTTTGTAATACTCTTGCTAAACTTGCAACAGGCTGAGAAAGCATAAATGCCAACTGGGTAAGCAGAACTTCTCTGGATGGAATGGCTGCTAATTTCTTTACTTCTACCTCATCAATCCATGCCTTGTTCCATAACCCGCCGATTATTTTCAAAATATCTTTATTTTTTCTGGCAAAAGCCGCAATCTCTTTGGCAACCGCCAAAACAGAATCTTCTTGTTTTCCTGAGACCGCCACTCCTATTTCTCCTTCAAGTTTTTTTAAGTCAATTTCCAAGCCCGCTTCTTTTGCGGCAACTCCCAATAAAGTTTTCTTGGCTACCATATATCCACCCTCGGCTTTCCGAAGCGCCCTGCGGAGCAAGGAGGCTTTTGCCACCGAAAGCCCGTGGAAATTCAAGAAAACGATAAAATTGGAAGAACCCAATTTATCTTTTATCGTCTTAACCAAATCTTCTTTTTGTTTTCTTGTTACCGGCATATTTATTAAATTAACCTCCTAAAACGAAAATACGGCCAAAAGCCGTTTTAGTCACCTAGCGAGGGCTTAATAGTATGCCCGCCTCGCGTCTACAGCTTATAAACTGATATTAGCAAATAAGAAAAAATAATGCAAGAGCTATTGTGGAGGACGCATTTTTATAGTTTTTGACTCAGAATCAAAAGATACGGATGCCTTTCCATCTGCTATTTTCGATTCCTTTATTGGTTTCGTTTCTGTGATTGGTGCTAGTTTTATAGCCACCTCTTTTGTTTTAATATCTTTTCCTTTTTTGTAATCTACTCCCGCGCAAGATGGTTCGGAAGAAACCTCTCCGTACGGCACGAACCTAACTATAGCTCCTAAGTCGCGATAATTATTGATTAAATTTTGATACTCGTGGATTGAAGTTACATCATCTGTGACCATAGACTTATCAACAAAAACATCGTAAGCTTTCTGCAATTTTTCCCTTGCCACGAACGTGTCGCCTTTATCAAATTTTTCGGTCGGTTGGTAATACCAAATACCGCGCGCGTCGGCCACAAAACTCGTCAATTTTCTTTTTGATATTCTGAATTTTTCTAACCTATCCCCCAAATATTTTGACGAATGTATGTCGCCTCCTTGTAAATTTTCCAATGAAAAACTAGGGGAAGCCGCCATTCTCTTATAAGCATCCTTATTCGGCGTTACATAGCGATGATTTTCGTTTGTATGGGAATGTCCAAAGCAAATCTTCTCCAACTCACGGTATCTCGGATGCGAAAGGAGTTCCCTCGCAAAATCGTCCGCGACAAATGAAACTTTTGCACCCCGTCCTTCTTTGATTTCTAGCCATTCTCCCTGGTTTCCTGAAAACTTCAAATATGTAAATCTACTTTCATTTTTTTCCTTCTCTACGCTCTCTTTAATATTATGAGTAACACCATCACTCCAAGATGTGCGTGGCGCAATTTCTAAAGCTTGCGCGGGATCTTGCTCAGCGGTGAGAAGTGCTAGTGCAAAAGCGCCGGCTTCAAGCAGCCGCGAAAGCTTTCCTTTAGATTTTCTTTCTGGAATCTCCTCGGACGATTCCGTATTTGATTGTTCGAACATATAAATATATTATAGCAAACACTTTTATCCCCAAAGCAACATATAGCTCGCGGCGACGGCCGCGGTTTCGGCGCGGAGGGTAAGACGGCCTAAAGATATGGTTTCGAAAGTAGGGATGCGCTGTGCGGCAAAAACTTCGCGCTCTTCCCAGCCACCTTCGGGACCTATAAATAAATTAACCGCACGCTCGCCTACTCCGCGTATCATATTCTCTTTTTCAGAAGTTGAAGCAAAATAAGTTTTAGTTCCTGATACTCTTGCATGTTCGACCGCTTTTTCAAAAAAAAGCACATTTTGCAATTTTGGAATTATCGCTCTTCCAGATTGCTCGGCCGCTTCTTTTAAAATCGCGTCGCACCTCTCTTGATTCAAACTTTTCTTTTCTGACCTGGCCGACAACACCGGAATTATTTCTGAAACCCCTACTTCAGTTGCTTTGGCGAGAACCCACTCAAAATTATCTTTTTTTATCAAAGACTGGTAAAGCACCAATTTTCTTGAAGGTTCGCGCGTGTTCTCTATTTTTTCGCGGAACATGAAAGTGACGCTCCCTGCTTCGATTCCTTTCAACTCAGCGACATAATCAAAACCGGCATATTCCGCTTTGTCGCTGAAAAAAGCGATTTTTTCGGCTTTTTTAAGCCGTAAAACATCGCGCATCTGGTGAACCATCGCACGGTCTTTGATAATCATTATTTCTTTATCGGGCTCTGTGGTTAAATAAAATCGGTGCATGAAAGTATTATAACAAACTCGCCTTTTTGCTTCACGCCGACAAAATGTTTTTGGGCTTCTGAAAGACTTCCGCGGAAAACTTCCTCATAAATTTTAGTTAGCTCGCGCCCGATATTGCAATATCTGTCTCCACAAAATTTTTGAAACTGTATCAGAGCTTTTTCTATCCTATGCGGAGATTCAAATAAAATCACGGGAGTCTTGCTATCTGAAACGCGTTTAAAAAATGTTTCTCTGCCTTTTTTATGCGGAGGGAAGCCGAGAAATAAAAATTCCGATAAATCAATGTCGCTTACGGAAATTATGGCCGCAAGCGAGGACGGGCCGGGTATCGGTATGATTTCTACCATAAATTCTAAACCCTGTACGCTTTTAATTAATCTTTGCCCGGGATCGGATATTCCAGGCGTTCCTGCATCGGTAGCCAATGCCAAGCTTTTGCCTTCTTCCAACAAGCCCATTATTCGCTCCAACACTTTCGGTGAAGAATACTCTTGGAAAGATATTAACTGCTTTGAAATGCCTAGATGCGATAATAATTTTTTTGTTACCCTGGTATCTTCGGCCAAAACGGCGTCAACTTTTTTAAACGTTTCTATTGCGCGCAAAGTAATATCGCCAAGATTACCTATCGGAGTAGCTACTATATATAACTTTGACATTAAACAATATTATAAAATAAAAAAAGCGCCGAGTCCATGACGAGCGGCGCTTTCGCTTTGCTCGTTATGCCCCGCGCGCTTTGTAATAATTTTCCCGATATTCCAAGAATAGCTCCTGCAATTTTTCAACTTTTGAATCTTTTCCGACATTAAAATGATAACCATTGATTTCCCCGATAGCGGCTGCGCCTTTCGTGGTTGAGCTCAAAAACGCTTCGCGGCACTCGTAAAGAAAACCTTTCCTGATCCTAGGCACTTCATCTACACTTTCGAAAACTTTGTGTTTCTTAGCTAAATCTAACAAAATTTTTCGAGTTACTCCCTTTAGCACATTAATCGATGGCGTACATAGCCATCCGCTATTTGTAACTACAAAAAAATTCTCATAAGGCCCTTCCAAAATACCATCGTACTCATCCCAATAAAGAAAACTGTCGAACCCACACGCTTCTGCTTCTGCCTGAAGACGCCCTACATAGCCGTAGCCCGCAGTCAGTTTGCATTCCGGAAAATATCGTCTGGCATTTTTCGTTACGAGTTTAAGAGGCGGTATAGAAGACGGGCGATTCAAGCTCCGCACATCAATAATCAGCTCCGGCCATCCTTCGGCTTTTTTAAGATCGGTTGACTTTCCCGGAGTTACTAAAATATGTACAATTGCTTCCTTTAAACTTTCTTTTCTTAAAAGACTTTGCGTTTTTGCTAGAATCTCTTCCTCAGAGGGCAATAAACTCAAATCTAGATTTTTATATCCGCGACAGGAACGGCCCAGTCTTTCAAAATGATCATCCCAATGAAATAAAACATCGCTACGCGCTTCTAAAACTTCCACGGCGCCATCAGCCCTCCAAAGTCCAAGATTGCTTCCGACTTTAATCCAAGAATGCCAAACGCCTTTACAGTAAATCAATTGTTTCATCAAAAAAACTCTTTCTGACCGAAATATAGCACCAATTCAACTGCCAATCAAATTCACCATTTTTTTAAACGCTTTGCCTCTTTCTTCATAATTTTTGAACATATCAAAAGAGGCCGAGGCAGGAGAAAAAATTATTATATCGCCGGTTTTTGATAATTTTCTAGCAAGCTCGCCTGCCTCTCGCAAAGTTTTGACTTTTAAAATTTTGACCGAGCCTTTTATGGCCCGCTCAATCTCCACTTGATTGGCCCCAAAAAGAATCACCTCCCTAACTTTTTTTTCTTTTGTTACTTTTTTAAGCGGAATAAAACTTGCACCCTTGCTTGTTCCGCCCATGATCAATATTTTTGGTTCATCAAAAGCTGAAATCGCGGCTATCGTTGCGGCCGGATTGGTTGATGCAGAATCATTATAAAATTTAACTCCGTGAATCTCGCACACGAATTCGAGGCGGTGCGGTAATCCTTTAAAGTTTCTGACGGTTTTATCAATAATACTTTCCTTCACGCCGAGTGAGAGCGCGATGACAGACGCCATCGATGCATTTTTTATATTATGCGCTCCGGGGATTTTTAATTTCAATTTCTTATCCGCCAAAACAGGTATCTTTTTACCTCTGCATTTTTGGGAGATTTGTCTGGAATATTTGTTGTCGGAAAAATAAAAAACTTGTCTCGCGTTTTTAACCAACCGTGCCTTCGCCTCCAAATACTCCTTAAAATTTTTGTGATAATTCAGGTGGTCAGGCGAGATGTCCAAAACAACGGCAATGTGGGGAGAAACATCCATATCTTGCAATTGAAAACTTGAAAGCTCTAAAATGCTTATGGAATTTTTGCTCAATTTCGGCAATTCATCCAACATCGGAATTCCCATATTACCGATTAAATGTATATTGCCACCACTTGGGGTCCGAGACGCCAAGTGACCGGCTTTTAAAATTTCATAAAGCAAAGTAGCCGTTGTCCCCTTACCTTTAGTGCCCGTAATTCCGATTAGTAATCCTTTTGCATATTTAAAAAACAATTTCGTCGTACTCGTTATTTCAACTCCGGCTTTCTTTGCTTTTTGAATTTCAGAACTCAAATACGGAATCCCCGGCGAACGCACCAACATATCAAAATCTTGTAAATTCTTGAGATAATCTTTACCTTGTTTTTTAACATCGCGGATTTCCAACTTGGAAGCCGAGCCCCTAAGTTGCTTTCGCAAGAACTTTTCCGCAGACTTCCCTTCAATTCCGTAGCCCAATATTGCGATTTTCATATTTACATTGTAATGCAAAAAACAATAAAAAGCCTTAGAGAGGCCGATAATTTTTATCCGAGAATCTTAACAGCCTGAATATAAATCTTGCTGGATTTGTCAGAAAATTACTGGCTTTTCTAAAGCCTTTAATTGCTTAGGAGAGTTTTTGTGGTTAATTAAGCCGAGAAACAGTCACTAATACCGTAAGTATAGCATACCCACAGACCGTGTCAAGCTACGCTATCACTGAACCCCAATTTATATCGGTGAAGCCGGACAAATGTCTTGCAACACAATCTTTGACTTTGCGGCTTCGCGGGAGGCGCGAGAACGCATTTCGCGGTTAAAATCGATGATTCTATATGTAGTATTGAACCATTCTTTTTTTGAGATTGTTTTCATCAAATCTTGCTCTATCTTTACCGGGTCGTGTTCAAAAGAAAGAGCACAGTAGTTGGCAAATTGCCGGACATGCGTATCTACCGCGATTCCCTCAACAACACCATACGCATTTCCCAAAACAACATTGGCAGTTTTCCTGGCCACTCCCGGGATTTTTATCATCTCTTTGATCGTTTTCGGCAACTTGCCTCCAAAATCTTTTCTTATCATTTTGCAAGCTGAAATAATATTTTTTGCCTTAGAATTATAAAAGCCTGTCGAGCGAATTTCTTGCGAGAAAACTTTAATGTCTGCGTCCGCAAAATCGCCTACGGTTTTATATTTTTTGAATAATTTTTCCGTAACTTCGTTTACTTTTTTGTCTGTGCATTGCGCGGAAAGTATAACGGCCGCCAAAAGCTGAATATTGTTGCCGTAATTTAGCGCAATCTCCGCCTTCGGATAAGCGCGTTTTAGGCGTCGCATAATTTTCGCAGCCCGTTTCCGACGGGTCTCATAAGTTTCCTTTTTTGCTTCTTCAAAATTCATCGTATTTAAATGCAATGGCAATTATACCACAAAAAAATTACCTGCAACGCCGCAGGCAATTTTTTTCAATACATTTTCCTGACAGTCAATGGTTAGCCTCTATCGCAGCATTTGCACGCTCCCGTCATCATCTTCATAAGTCCTGCTAAAACTACCAAAATTGGCCAGGCAATGTTTACGGTGCCTGCTGACAAAACGTCAAGAGCTCCCAAAAGGAAAGTGAGCCCGAAAAGCACAACTAAAACCGGTACCATTTTGTGATGCGGGCATTTGCAAACATTGTTTCCTGATTCGTTATTCATCATAATATTGATTTAAATTAAGCTTTGTTGTTAATATTTTCGACCTATTTAAATATAAATTATTATAGCATATGCCAAATTACATCAGCCATTGGACACGGCCAACTGAACCGTCGACTAGCCTTACCTTAATCCCGCGTGGATGATTTTCGCGGGGGCTTAAAACATCCTTCACAATCCCCTGCTTATAATTATCGGTTCCGTAATTTTCTTTTTCTATTATCCAAACCGCGCTACCGCGCCTTATCTCACTTCTTTTTGGCGGGTCCTGATTATCGTATTCATTTTCACGCATTTTTGTATCATCAATTAATTTTTAAACTGCAAAATCTAAAAACAACGGGGAGTGGTCAGAAACAACATCGGATAAAACTTTAAAATTAAGAACTTTAATATCTGGCGAAGTTAAAATATAATCAGCAAAATTTGGCTCATCCAGATTTTCAAAATGCCTATACAAAGTCGTCCGCGTTGAACCGACATTATATTTAT
>JAUSHV010000038.1 GCA_030648495.1 bacterium | reverse complement strand
TCAATGTTTTTTTCTTTCGTGATGCGTGAGGCCATTAAAATAATGAATTTGTCGGGATATTTTTTGTGCAAATCTATTTTAACAGGCGTTTTTTTGATCTTTTCAATATCAACAAAAACAGGAAGGACGGCAATGCGGTCGGATAATAAATTTTTATAATTCACTAAAGATTTTTTAATTCGTTCAGAAACAACTCTGATACCATTGGCTCTTGGCAATAAAAATTTGGCAAGTCGTACACGTATCCAATTAAACAAAGACTGCTTGGCAAAGTAAGGATTTAAAATATCGGTATGAATCTGCATCTGCCACGGGATGCGGTAAATCTTAGAAAAAATCCATGCAAACACGGCATGTTCCGGACTTTGAGCCGTAATTGCGTCGGGTTTTTTGTGCCATATAATTTTCAGCCCGCGGAAAAAGCCGTAAATAAAATTAAAAATATTTCCGCGGCAAAGCAAAATATCCAATTCGCCGAAAGCTTGGCGGTACTCTTCCATTCTTTTTGCCACCGAAGATTTGGGGTCCAAAACCCCCGGATCCCCGCTTATCATTAAAACTTTCATAAATTTTGCATTAACTTTATTGTTTCATTTATCATGCGTTCTTTTGAAAATTCTTCCGCTTTTTTCTTGGCGTTTTGGGCCAATTTTTGAGCAATGGCAGGGTTATCCAAAATCTCCAAAATCGTTGATTTTAAAGCGTTTTTATCGTTAAATCCAACCAAAAAACCGGATTCTTCGTTTTTGATAAGTTCAGGGTTGCCTCCGACATTGGTCGTTACAACTGGAACGCCTAAAGCCATCGCTTCCAAAATTTGGTGCGAAAGCCCTTCATAAGATGTATTCAAAACAAAAACATCGGCCACGCCAAGGTATTCCAAAACTTTTTGGCGCGGCAAATTGCCGGTGAATTCTATTGCCTCGGCACCAGATTTTGCAAGGACACGCATATTCGTCTGGTGACGAATTGCTCTGCTCGGGCCGTCGCCCTGCGCAAGGTCTTGCAAAACTTGTGCCTTCGGCAACGCAACGTCACTTATCATTTTTTCCAATTTTGTCCGTTCCGGCCCGTCGCCGATGATTACTAATTTCAAATCCGGAATTTTTTTAACCAACTCCGGCATTATTTCAATAAGCGCATCAAATCCTTTCCACGGAACTAGCCGCCCAGCAGAGACAATGAGCTGGTGAGCAGGGCGAGGAAAGCGAAACAGCTCATTGTCTCGCGGCTGTTCAAACGCATTATAAATAACTATGATTTTTTTTGATTCAATCCCCCATTTCATAACAACTTTCTTCAAATATTCGCTTGGTACAATGATTTTTTCTGCATGGTGTGCAACCAAACGCTCCAATTTTCTAAAAAGTTCAACCCTAAATCCATATTTTTTATCCAAAAACTCATCCAAAACTTCTTTGACGCCAAATCGCTGGACTCCCTGTTCCCACGCGTAATCCCCCACAATCTTCAGTAAAAACTTTTTTTTCCACAATTTTCCCGCAATCAATGCTGAAATTCCTGAATTTAAAACATCCTGCGCATATATAATATCCGCGTTCCGCGCAGCTAAAAAAACTTTAATAAAATAAACCGGCTGGCGCAAAATCCAGGGATATTTTTTTAATTTTCCGAATGTAACAACCTCAACCTCTATCCCCTGCCCGGGCAGTTCTTCTTTGAGTAATTTGCTGTATGTTGCAGGTCCGCCGATATCGGGCGGATAAATTCCGGTCGCGATAAGTATTTTCATACCAGCAGTTTGTTAAATATATTTTTCATTTTTGATGCCACATCGCTCCATAAATATTTTGTGTGGATGAGCGCACGAGCGTTGCCTATTATCTGCGCTTTTCTTGCGGGCGCCAAAACAAGAGCTGTTCTCATCGCCTCGACCAGGCTCTCGACATTATCCGGCTCGGCCAAAAAACCAGTCTTCCCTTCCCATAAATAATCGGGAATCCCGCCGACGGGCGTGCCGATAGTAATAAGTCCCGCCGCCATCGCTTCCAGAAACGCGCTCCCCAAGCCCTCAGAACGCGAGGGGCGTACAAAAATATCCGCGCCGGAATAAAGCTTGATAAGATTTTCATAAGGCACGTTGCCCAAAAATTCCACTTGCTCTTTCAAACCCAACTCATCCCTTAATTTCATCAGATTTCCCTTCTCGCGCCCGTCGCCGGCAATAATAACCTTAAAAGCATATTCTTCCCGGAGCTTTGCCGTCGCTTTTAAAAGCGTGTCCAATCCATTTTTTTTGACGAGCCGTGAAGAAGAAAAAATAACTTTTTCTCCCTGAAATTCCGGACGCGGTATCAAAAGAAACTTTTCATCAACTCCGTTGGGAACGATTTCAACTGTTCCGCGGTAGCCTTTTTCTTTTACCGTCTTTGCAAGATAATTGCTTATCGCCGTCATATGATTTGCTTTCTTAAGTATCAGCTTCCACCACAAGGCCGAAAGGCCGAAATTTTTTGCCTTAACATTCCACTCCCCGTCACCCTCCTGTACGGTAAGCACGAACGGGATATTTTTTTTGAACATTTTAATAAAAAATGCGCCGATTGAAGCATATGAAACCATCACGCCCCATAAAAGTTTTTTTCTGTTTTTAAATTCTTTTGCAAGAGAAAAGCCTTTATGTGCCGCTAAAAAAGGGAATAAAAACATCCGGTCAGGGGCAGTACCAAACCCCAAGCGGTGGATAAAAACCGCCTCTTTGCCGGCCATATAAGTTTCTTCTTCCGGCAAGTCAAAATTCGGGAGATGAGTAATTATGTGAAATTCAAAATCTTGGGCGGTGCGCGAAATAATCTGCTTCACAGCTATTTCCGCCCCGCCAACCATCGGTTCATAAAAAGAGGAAAAAACAAAAATTATCGGTTTGTCGACCATATTAACATTATAACCCAATTAAGAGTAGAAACGTTTGGCCATGATAAGCACCAGCCCCAGAACAGCTCCGCCAAAAATTCCTCCCAAAAGCCAGAGATATTCGCTATTTGACGACGGCGCACCCGAATCTACGGCTAATGCTGAAAGCTCGTTTCCGGCTCCGTCCTTTTCGAAGTCCGATCCGCCTGTGGCGCGACGGGACTGTTTTCCGGGCAGAGCGGGTGACGACGATTTGGCAGGAACAACTTTCTTAACATAATCAGCATTCTCCGCCTTCGGCGTCGCAACTGCAGTAATCCAGCGCAAGGCTTCATTCTTTGCGCGTTGCAAGGTTTGTTTAGAATCGCTATCTCCGCCGATTGGCCATCCGTTCGAGCCATCCACTTGGTCAACTATATTGCCGCCCACGTCTTTTAAAATTAAAATTTCGCCATCATTGGAAAGCCCTTTCCCAAATGGCGTAATAAGATCAGCTTTGATTCCGGGAACCGCATTATCATCCGTTCTTTCAATCAAATAATAATTTTCTGTAGAACTTGAACTTTTGAGATTTATTTTTGTGCCTCCGTCGGCTGTCACTAAAGTCCAGCCTTGCAAATTCCAGTTTACCCCGACTCCGACGTCGGGGCCAGAATCCAAATAGAGCTCAATCCACTCGTCTGTCGCACTAGTTACTGTCCCCATCCAGGAAATTTCGTTGATGACTATTTTCGCACTCGCGATAAACGGACTTGCCAATAAAAACAATCCTATAAAAACAGTTTTCTTCATACAGAAAAGCTAGCAATAAGAGGGTTGCCCGGTCAACTATTCTATTTCTTTGTCAGTAAACACCACAAGCCTGTCGGAATAACTTTTTTCTGTTTTATTCCAAACTCCTTCACAGGTAATAAGATTTAAGTGTGGCAAACCGTCGTTTGAATTAAACACATCTGAAGCATACTCTTTCGCGCCATATCTACGAAGCTCGCGCACAACGAAAGTAATGGTCGCCCCTTTTTCATCTTCAATATATATTTTATCTCCCTCCTGCAATTTATGTAAATTATCAAACACAGCCGGTATTTCGTTTTTCCAGCCGTAATGTCCGGAAACAACCGCGCTTCCTATGTCTCCAGGACGCGGTCCGATATTGAACCACGCGGCGTCATCCGGACCTTTCGGTATGTCCATAGTCCCATCAAAAGCAAGCCCCACATATTCGAGAGCTGAATCAATATTGATCTTTGGAATTTTGAGGCGCACCGGTAGTTCCGACCTAATCGGTTTCGGATAATTTAAATTATTTGAATAAATAACACTCCTGATAGACGGCGCATCATCCGGAAATAAAATAATTGTTAAAAAGAGTGTAATAAAAACACCGCTAACAATGACCCAAAACCATTTCGATGAAATTTCCGCTTTCATAGATTTCCCAAAAGGCTCTTGATTATTTCAAGGGCGCAGACTCGCCGATAGCCTCATCTGCCGTATCGGCATCGGCGTCAGCTTTGGTTTTGTGAATACGTCCGTCAATATGATTAGGAGGGGCATAGACAGTATAAATTTTTAGAGCCTCCGTACCAATATTCCGGAAATTGTGTTCGGTACCTGGAACTACAACTACAACATCGCCGGGGCCAATCGGGAATTTCTTGCCGTCAAACTCGCCCTCGCCGGTTCCCGAAAGAAAAAAAAGCGTCTGTTCGGTGTAATTGTGTGTTTCTGCCCCAACCTCGCCGCCCGGAGGGATGCTCATAACAACGAGCTGACTATTTGCGCCTGTAAACAAAACTTTTCTAAAATTTTCATTCTTTTGCGTATCTTTGACTATATTGGTGTGATAGCTCATTTTTTTTATTGGTTTTATATAAGAACCTTTCTGAAAGTAAATAACTATTGTGGATAGCGTAATTACTACAATGCTAATAATAAGCAATGACCGTTTTAATGACATTTTTGATTGCATAAATTTTTCAAAGACTTAACAGAAAGGCCCCGCCTTGGCGGAGCCTTTCCTGTCTTTATTAAATTAAGCGTTTTCTTAGAACTACGAGAAGCGAGGCTGAAACCAACATAACGATTCCTGCCAGCATAATGATATTCCACGGTTTATCAGGACCAAATCCCGTATTCGGCAATTT
>JAUSHV010000034.1 GCA_030648495.1 bacterium | reverse complement strand
CATCCACGTAATACCAATAGGCACTGGCGATGAATAAAAGAATAAACGAGACAATAAGCCAGCTTATGGGAATCTTTTCCTCTTTCCATTTGGCTATCATATTTTCCTGATAAATTTTCCGCCACCAATAGATGCCTTCTTTGCGCCCTATCCACGCACCTGCAGCAATAAATAAAATCGTTAGAACAGCGTGAATGTTTAACCAGGTTTGCCAGGAAAGCCCAAAACCATATTTTGGGAAATCGGCCAACAAGAGCCCGATATACCATATCTCTATCAAGGCATGCGCCATGAATTGCAAGATGATACCTAAGAAGGTAAATAGAGCGATATAAATAATTCTTTTCATAGATATATTTTATCACAAAAAATAAAAAACCGCCCGCGATCCACCAGCTGGCGGACGGGACGGGATTAGTTTATTAGATGAAGACCTGAGAAATCGGCGTAATATGTTTCTATCGGTATTTTAATTTCATTTTTTTTCAAAAAACTGGCAACCGTTTCTTTTGCGGCTCTCAATTCGTTTACGTAGAACGCTTCTTCCATCGCCTTGTCTTCAAAATGCTTTCCGTAAGCTCCGCAATTGGCGTGCGCCATCAGTATAATGCTTTTTGTGTGATGCAATTTTACCGATTTGGCGATCTGCCCAAGATAATGAATTTCCTCCGTTTCAATTTCAGGAGTAGCAAATACTTTTCCGCCTCCCGCCATTTTTACAATATCGACGTTCTTAAATTTACGCAATTCAATGAACTTATTCAAAAGCTCGCTGAATCTGGCGTCAAAGCACCAGCTAATAAAGGCGTCTGAGACGTAGTGAACGGGTTCGATATTATGATGAATGATAGTTTGCTTTGCCATAAGCCTCCTCTATCCTTGGATATTATATACTAAAACTTTTAATCAATCAAGAGGCTCAAGTGGTTTCCCTCCGCCATCTCTAAAAAACCCCCGTTTATATTAATTTCTTGTTTTCCGGAGGCGTTAAAAATTACCGCTTTCCCTTTCGCCAAAACCGATATAATCGGCAAATGATGGTCGAGAACCGTTATTTCCCCGGCTGTAGTTTTGACATTGATGCCCTTAGTCTCTCCCTCAAACTCAACGCCTTTTAACGAATAAATAGATAATTTCATAAATTTATTCAAGTGTTCCTTTCAAATAGAAAAAGTCTTCGGGTTTATCATCGTATTTGCCGTCGATAATCGCCTGAAAATCGCGGATGGTCTCCGATAGCTTTACAAATTGTCCTTTTCTTCCGGTAAAAGTCTCCGCAACAAAAAACGGCTGTGAAAGAAATTTCTGGATGCGCCTCGCGCGGCCGACCAAAATTTTATCGTCTTCCGAAAGTTCCTCCATACCCAAAATGGCAATTATATCCTGAAGCTCTTTATAGTGCTGAAGTATCCTTTGCACTGCGCCCGCCACTTCGTAGTGTTC
The DNA here is from genome assembly GCA_030648495.1 of bacterium. Taxonomy (GTDB): domain Bacteria; phylum Patescibacteriota; class Minisyncoccia; order UBA11713; family 2-01-FULL-45-33; genus 2-01-FULL-45-33. The sequence continues at coordinate 7,501 of JAUSHV010000034.1, read as the reverse complement.
CTTGCCCACAACTTTCGGATCGAGTGCGGAGGATGTAGAAGCTAAGGGATCCACTGCCGGATAAATTCCGATCTCGGTAAGCGCGCGTGAAAGAACTATTGTTGAATCAAGATGCGCGAATGTCGCGGCCGGAGCCGGGTCGGTAATATCATCCGCGGGAACATAAATCGCCTGTACTGAAGTTATTGAACCGCTTTTTGTTGAGGTAATTCTCTCCTGAAGCTCGCCCATTTCATTCGCCAAAGTCGGCTGATATCCGACAGCCGAAGGAAGCCGCCCCAAAAGAGTAGAGAGCTCGGAGCCGGCCTGCGAAAAACGGAAAATATTATCGATGAAAAGAAGTACGTCTTTTTTTTCTTCGTCTCTAAAATATTCAGCCATGGTAAGGGCGGCCAAGGCTACGCGGAGTCTCGCGCCGGGAACTTCATTCATCTGCCCAAAAATAAGCGCTGTTTTATTAATAACGCCAGATTCCAACATTTCACGGTAAAGGTCATTGCCTTCTCTTGTTCTCTCCCCCACCCCTGCAAAAATCGAAGCTCCGCCGGATTCTTCAGCAACATTTCTGATGAGCTCCATCAAAAGCACGGTTTTCCCCACTCCGGCGCCTCCAAAAAGTCCCACCTTTCCTCCTTTGATGAATGGCGCAAGCAAGTCGATAACTTTGAGGCCCGTCTCAAACACTTCCGTCTTCGTGGACTGCTCGGTAAGCGAAGGCGCATCGCGCCGCACTGCCCAAAACTTTTTAAAATTAGAAGGTTTACTGTCAATCACTTCTCCGATAACATTAAATACCCTGCCCAAAACTTCCTGGCCTACCGGTACTTTTATTCCCTCGCCCATATCCGTAACTTCCATCCCGCGGTAAAAACCGTCTGTTGAAGCAAGCGCGAAAGCACGCACCCTTCCTTCTTCCAAATGTTTAGCAACTTCCAATATAACTTTCCTATCGCCTACTTGTACCAAAAGAGCCCCTCCTATCGCAGGCATCGAAACTCCTTCAGGAAATTCCACATCAGCAACCGGCCCTATAACTTGTATTATTTTTCCTTTATTGTTTTGTGTATTCATTTTAGAGTGCGTTTTGGGTTGAAATAATCTCTATAATCTCGCCGGTTATCGCCGACTGGCGGGCTTTGTTGTAAGCAATGAAAAGTTCCGAAGAAATTTCATCCGCGTTGTCGGACGCGTTCTTCATCGCCACGCGCCTCGCGGAATGCTCCGAAGCATTTGCTTCCAAAACAAGATGATAAACCTGCATTCTTATAAGATGTGGCACAAGCGTGTTTAAAACTTCTTCCGGCTTAGGCTCCATAATATATTCTGTCGCGCGCGGGAAAACACCGGGTGTTTGAAGCCCCCCAACACCCGGTGTTGAAGAGCGCGCGGCTTCCAAATTTGAATATCTGCCGCTCTCAGGAACTATCTCACGGACTGTCTCGGAAATTTTTTCCACATCCAGCGGCAGGATTTGGCGGACCACAACGTCTTGAGTTAGCGCGGTCCGGAAATGCGTCGAGACCGCGAGCACGCGATCGTATTTATTCTCGGCAAATCCACGCATGATGAACTCAGCCAAAAGAATCGTCTCGTCGGGTTCGACAAAATCTCCGAAACCATAAAATTTTTCTGCCAGTTCAAATTTATTTTTATGAATATAACTCTCAGATTTCTTACCGACAGCCAGGAATAAAAATTTATGTTCTTGATTCTTGGCATATTGGTCTCCTAGAAGCAATTTATCCGTGGCTCTCGCAATCTGCGCGTTAAAAGACCCTGCAAGCCCGCGATCGGAAGAGACAAGAACAACTAAAGTCCGTTTAACTTCTCTTATATCCGTAAAAGGTATTTTATTGTCTGATATCTTTCTTAGAAGTTCCAATGCCGAGAGAGAATATGGCCGTGAAGCGAACGCCGCCTCCTGGCTCTTTCTCATTTTTGTCGCTGCTACCACCTCCATTGCCTTTGTTATCTTGCCGGTATTTTTTACCGCCCGCAGTCTTGATTTTATATTTTGCAAAGATTCAGCCATCAGATTTTATTTAAATTTTTAAAAGTCCGGACAGCCTCATTCAAAGCCTTCTCTGTTTTTTCATCAAAAAGACCCTTAGTTAAAGGCTCGAGCACTTCTTTTTTGTGAAGTTTTTGCAAATATTCCAGAAAATCCTTTTCAAATTTTTTAACATTTTTTTTCAGCACATCGTCCATGAATCCGTTAATAGCAGCATAAAGTATGGCGACCTCGTTCTCCACCGGAACCGGTTCACCATCGGGCTGTTTTAATATCTCGGTAAGAAGCTCTCCTCGCAATATCTGCTTTCTCGTGGCCTCGTCGAGGTCGGAGGCAAATTGCACAAATGCCTGAAGTTCCCTAAATTGTGCTAGCTCCAAACGAAGCCGCCCGGCAACCTTTTTCATAGGTTTTGTCTGCGCCGCCGAACCTACGCGCGAAACAGAAAGCCCGACATTCACCGCAGGACGGACGCCTTGATAAAAAAGATTTGACTCTAAATAAATTTGCCCATCTGTAATCGAAATAACGTTTGTTGGAATATAGGCGGAGACATCACCTAATTTAGTTTCAATAATAGGAAGAGCTGTGAGCGAACCTCCGCCTTTTTCTTTCGAAAGCTTTGCCGCGCGTTCGAGAAGCCGGGCGTGAAGATAAAAAATATCTCCGGGATACGCTTCGCGTCCCGGAGGGCGCCTCAAAAGAAGGGACAATTGCCTATAGGAATCGGCGTGTTTGGACAAGTCGTCGTAGATGATTACAGCATCGCGTCCTGAATCCATAAAAAATTCTCCGATGGCGCATCCTGCGAAAGGTGCTAAATACTGCAACGAAGCAGGAGAAGACGCCGGAGCCGAAACAACTATCGTATATGAAAGCGCTCCTGCCTCCTCCAGCATTTTTATTATTTTTGCAATTTTGGAATTTTTTTGACCAATTGCTACATAAATACAAACTACTTGATTTCGTCCGGTCTCTGTTGAGTCTTGTTTTTGATTTAAAATAGTATCGAGCGCGATTGCTGTCTTGCCTGTCTGACGATCGCCGATTATAAGTTCGCGCTGTCCGCGGCCAATCGGTATCATCGCGTCAATGGATTTTATTCCGGTATGAACCGGCGCGTTAACAGATTCGCGGTCAAGCACCGAGGGAGCTCTCCTTTCCAAAGAATAATCTTTCGCCACTTCCGGATTCTTGAAGATAACTCCTTTGCCGTCCAATGGGAAACCCAATGGGTCAACCACGCGCCCTAAAAGTTCGTCTCCGGCTTTGATTGAAAGAATCTTCCCGCTTTTCTTTACGCGGTCGCCCACAGCCAGAGCGCTTGCGTCGCCCAAAATTATCGCCCCTATCGAACCTTCTTCAAGATTAAAAGCAACCGCGGGCAGTTCGCCTCTGGCGCCTTTTACAACCAAAAGTTCCTGGGCCAAGGCATCCCTTAGCCCCGAAATTTTAGCTATACCGTCGCCCACTTCGGAAATAATTCCGACATCGGCAAATTCTGCCTCGTCTTTGAAGCCCGCAATATCCTTTTTCAATTTTTCGATTATTTCACGCATTTTATATAAATAATTTATTTATCTTTTTTATGAGTGTTGAATCAAGTTCCTGCTCGCCGTTTATCAGTATGCGCGCGCCGGCTATAAGCTCCGGCCGCACCTTAAATTCAACATGGTCTTTTTTTGAAAAACTTTCTTCCAACATCAGGGTGACTTTCTTCGTCGGAGCTCTGCCGAATTCAACGGAGACAAATCGTCCGCCGCGCCTCACCGCCATTTTTCTGGCGATAAGCTTAAATATTTTTTTTATCTCTCCCCAATCCCCGTTTTTATTTACGGCCACCAAAAACTTTTTTATCAGCTCCTCCTCTTTTCCTTTCCGTTCTAGGGCGGCCTCACAAAAAGCTTCCGCATACGCTTCTATCGGGTATTTCATGATGCAGAGACTTCTTTTATCGCTTGTGCGACTAAAGCCTCGTCAACCGCTTCTGGGCGCAACTGAACGGTTTTAATAATGGCAGCTCTTACAAGCATTTTTGCTTCTTCCATCATTTTTATATTTGCTTCCTCTTTTTTTCTCTCAATAATCTCCCGGGCCTCCGATTGCAACTGGGCCGCTTTTTTCGCGCCGTCGGCAATGATTTTTTGTGAATTTTCTTTGGCGTCTGTTTCGCTCTTTTTCATAATAAGCAGCGCTTCCTCTTCCGCGCGCGCGAGACTCTCGGCTTTTTGCTTATCAATTTCAGCGAGGCGTCTCCTCGCTTCTTCACCGACTTGAAGGCCCAACTCAATCTTTTTCCGGCGCTCTTCGATTATCTTTATGAGCGGCCTCCAAAGAACGAAAGTTAAAACAGCGAGCAGAATAAGAAAATTCACTCCTTGAGACAAAAGAAGCCTCCAATCTACTCCTAATTGTGAAAACAACTCGCTCATTTAAGGTCTAAACAAATTTTAATATAAGCGAAACGACCAAGGCGTAAATTGCGATGGCTTCCGCAAAAGCGATTGCTAAAATCATCGCTGTCTGCACTTTCGGCGCGGCTTCAGGATTTCTTCCTATCGACTCGGCTCCTTTGGAACCAATCCAACCGATGGCAAACGCCGGCACAACGGTGCCAAGGCCCATAACCACCGCTATTGCAATAAGTTTTGCTACTTCTGGTGACATATTTTTTTATTAATTATTAATGTTTATAAATTGGGATTAATGTTCGACCTCCCTTACGGCCATCCCTAAGAAAACCAATGTTAGCATTGAAAAAATGAAAGCCTGTATGAAACCCACGAATATCTCCAAAAATAAAAAAGGCAGCGGAATTATTTGAGGAACCAGGAATCCGACTATCATCAGCAATACTTCCCCGGCAAAAACGTTTCCGAAGAGCCTAAAAGAGAATGATATTATCTTAATGAATTCTGATAATAATTCAAGTATGCCGACAAATGAGAAGATTGGGTTCTTCAATGTGAAAAATTTCGAAAAATGCCTGCCTACGCCGATAGCGACGCTTCCCAGTAAATTAACTGCAAAAACAGAGATTATAGCGAGCGCAATAGTAAAATTGAGATCAGAAGCTGGGGAACGAAAAAGTGGAAAAGAATGCTCTCCATGACCCAGCATAAAGGCACCCAGCGGTAAAAGACCCAACCAGTTGGATGTCACAATAAATAGGAAGATGGTGCCGATAAGCGGAAGATATTTTTCCGACAAATGCCTGTCGCCCAATACCGAATCCATCAGTGAAAGCAACTCTTCAAGGGCCAGTTCAAAAATGCCCTGCAGTTTTCCTGGAACCAATGATAATTTTTTCCGTAAAAAAAGCGCCACACTGGCTAAAACGATAAGCGCGATGGTTGATAGCAGAACCGCATTCGTCACCGGCCACCCGCCGATACGGAAAATTTCTTCAGCTTTAATGGATATTTCAGGCATAAAATTATCCTCATTTTGACAGATTTGACGCTAAAAATCAAATTTGCTCTATTTTTTGTTTTGAGCGATGATTTTTTTGACGGCGTTAAAAAGAGAGGAGGGATTATTCATTTCAATTTCCGCCTTTGTCCAATCAAAATTTCCACGGACAGTGCGGCGCATATCTTCACCTTTCCCGACCGCTTCATTTTCCATGCCAATCTCATCTCCGTAATAAATTATGTGCGCGCCCGGAGTGTCAAAAAGCCATTGGAATGCGTTGATAATCTTCTCTCTGTCTCCTTTAAACATGCTGGCAAGCCGCATGGCCGTATAAGCCTCAAAACGATATTTTTCTTCGGGATCGAATTTTGAAATAATTTCTTTGCTCTCTTCCGCGCTAAGACCTGCCATGGAAATTTCATCGTGATTTCTTAAAAAATTAGCCCAAGCCGTATTTTCCGGAATCCCAAAACATTCTTTCACGGCTTCATCAACAATAGAACTATCTTCCCGCTTGAACGCGAGCATCATCCTTTCATTTAAATAGAAATTGTAGGTTAAATGACATTCAACGCCGTCATCAAAATATTCTTTCATTTTATAGAGCGTGTCATGTACTTCCGCAAGCAATACAACTTCAGGATAATTCTTATCAATATGCGAACGTAATTTCATCAAAATTTCGTGCACCTCCGGCAAGCCTTTGCAATCCGTCCCTTCTTTTTTTATCAGATAAGGCGCCGCGTCAAGCCTAAAGCCGTCCGCGCCCATACTCACCCAAAAATCCATAATATCCAAAAACCTGCTGAGCACTTCCGGATTTTGCCAATTAAAATCTGCCTGGTCCGGATAGAAAGTGGAAAAATAATAATCTCCTGTATCTTTATTAAATATCCAATTTTTCGGTTTTACTTGGGAGAAAACATTTATCGCCAAAGGAAATTCTTTGCCTCCGGCGCTCCACAAAAATAGCTCCCGTGTTCCGGCATTTTTATTTCTGTGTGCCTCAAGAAACCAAGGATGGCTTGCCGAGGCATGGTTTAAAACGAGATCAACAATTATTTTGATACCCTCTTTATGGGCGGTCGTAGCAAAATTTTTAAAATCTTCTATCGTACCAAGCTCGGCTCTCACGCCCTTATAGTCCGACACATCATAGCCATCGTCTACCATCGGCGACGGGTAATGCGGCAAAATATGGACGCAATTTATGCCTAAATTTTTGAGATAATCCAATTTTCCGGTTAACCCCGTAAAATTTCCTGCAAATTTATCCACATATAGTTCATAAATGACCGCATTTTTCCACCACATATTAATCGTATGATTTTTCCGCTTTTTCGAATTCGCCTGCGGCTTTGCGATAGTTGCAATATTTGCAATCCGGATCTGGATTTGGCATTTCCCCGTTCAAATATTTTTTTATTTTTTTAAGAGTTGGTGGAATCCAGTCGGCATTGCCTTCGTAAGCGATTAAATTGATATAAAATTCCAATTTGCCGTCAAAAGCTTTCGCGTCAACTTTCCCGGTGCAGTAAACAAAATATCCGGTGTCTGAAACTTTATATCCTTTTTGGCGGAAAAGCCATTGGTAAACTTCCATCTGGCGCTTGTAGCCCGCGTGCCATTCCTTATCCAAAGCAACCACCTGCTCGGCTTTCGCGGTCGCCTTATAATCGACTACCATATATTCGCCTTTTGAATTTATCCAAAGGTCGTCGATTGCGCCCGTAACCAAAAAATTGGTAGGCTCGTGCAAATATTGGATTCCTTTAAAATTTTCTCGCCAAACATTGAGCTCTTCGTGAGCCGCCGGTATCGCGTCAATACCATATTTCTCCTGCAAAGGATGTTTGGAGCCTTTAGCGCGGTGTATATCAAACTCCTTTTTTAAAAGTTTATCTACTGCGGAATTTAACGTAAACGGAAAACCGGGCGGCCTTCCGACGCCTAAAACTCTATCCAAATAAAAACACTGCGGGCATTCTACAAATAGATCTATCTTTGAACGACTAAGCTTAAAAGCATTCTCCGAATCTTTCTCGTAAATTTTTTTCATTTACAGATATTATAGCA
>JAUSHV010000030.1 GCA_030648495.1 bacterium | reverse complement strand
GAGGCGGATTTTTTGGTAAGGATTTTGAGCCGTGATTTTGGAAAAATAGACATTTTGGCAAAAGGCGCAAGGAAGACTACTTCAAAGCTCAACGCTCATATTGATATCTTGAACCATATCAGGGTTTCTTTTGTGAAGAACGGGGAACGGCTTCCAACACTGACTGATGCCGAAATATTGAGCAGATATGATGATTGGTTTTTAGATTCTGAACATATTTCCGTCGCAGGGCGAATTTTACAGACCTTGGATAAAATTATCTTGCCGGGCTCTAAAGACGAAGAGCTTTTTTCCATCGCCCTGCGATTTTTTGGAAAACCTAACCCAAACGAAGAAAACGCCGTAAAATTTCTTCGTGAAATTTTCAAACACGAAGGCCACGGCGACTCTTTGCCCCCTGAACACGAGGAAAAAATAGTAAAGCTTTGGCCTCAATTAAAACAATGAACAAATTAGAGCCTTATTCAAAAAATTGGCAGATTTTGTACAAAATTGAATCGGAGAAAATTCGCGAAGTTTTAGTCGGAGCGGTGACAGATATTCAGCATATAGGCAGTACTTCGATTCCGAATATGAAAGCTAAGCCGATAATCGATATCGCGGCAATGGTGGATTCTTTTGATAAAATAGAAGACTTGATACAAAGGCTTTCCGACATCGGATATGTTTATTATCAGCAAAAATCATCTTCGGAAAGATATTTTTTTGAAAAGAATGATGCTTATCATCTTTCAATAACTATTCCTACCGTTTCATTCCGGAGAAGGCAAATACTATTCAGAGATTATTTGATAGAGCATCCGGAAATTGCGAAAGAATACGAAATCCTAAAAGAGTCGCTATTAAATAAGAGTGTGGACGGCACATCTGGGTATATTGAGGGTAAAACAGAGTTCGTAAATAAAGTTTTAAAACTCGCAGATATATGAAATATTACTACGTATATTTACTGGAAAGCATCGAAAACGACAATTTATATATTGGATATACAACCGATTTAGTAAAACGGCTAAGAGAGCATAATAACGGCCTCAATACTTCAACTAAGCCTTATCGGCCGTGGCGCGTGATTTATTATGAAGCTTGTCTGAATGAGGATGATGCTAAAAGAAGAGAAAAATATTTAAAAACAAATCAGGGCGCCAGGCTTATAAAAAGGCGCGTTAAAGAATATTTTTATTTTAAGAAAAATTCTAATTGAATTATGCCAGGTAGTGAAATTTCGCATCGTCGCTCGGCGACAGTATTACGTTAAGCGTGGCAAGTAGCTTATTTTAGGTTATAATAAAGCTATGTTGTATGAAGCTAAATTATTAAAAATGCGAAATTCTACTACCTGGTATGGCCGATCTTGAAGAACTAGGAAAAAGGCTTTACAAGCAAGGGGAGGGTTTTGATGAACGGAAGATCCCCCCCGACCTTGCTAGAGACCGCGAAGAGCATAGGGTTGCTTGGCAAAAAGAGCCGGAACCGTTGCTTGATTCGTTAAAACGCAAAAAAGCGCTCTTGTGGCTCGGTATTTTTATGTTAGTGTTCGGCGGCGGAATTTTTTTATTTTTCCAATTTTATGGATTTAATGCTTTTTTAAATATCCAGGCGGTAAAAGTGGAAATAGTCGGTGACAAAGAGATTAGAAGCGGCGACCGCATAAGCTGGCAGGTGCGGGTCACAAACGCAAACAACATCGCGATAGAAGAGGCGGTCTTGGTATTTAATTATCCCGAAGGGTCAACTCCGCTATTGGGGCAAAAGCCCGAAGGAGTTTTCAGAAACCGCCAGAATCTAAATACTATTAATCCGGGCGAATCGGTTACACAAACTTACAATGCCTATGTTTTTGGCGCGCGCGGAAGCTCGAAACAAGTTACGGCAGTTTTGGAGTACCGCCCCAAAGGTTCCTCCGCGACATTCGGCAAAGATGCCTCATTTACTTTAAATATCGCGCGCTCCCCGGTGACCATTGCTTTAGATATTCCGGAGAATTTGCGTATCGGACAAACGATGGAATTTGAGATTCGCTACAATTCGCAGTCAGACAAGGATTTGAATAATTTATCCATACAGCTTTTGATGCCGGAGGGCTTTCAATATGACTCCGCAAACCCCGCGCCCCTTGCAGATAACAGTAAAAGATTTGGGAGCCAAAAAACTCTCGGTTGGTACATTGGATCTTTAAAACCGGCTCAGGACGGAGTTATCAAAATCAAAGGAAAAATTTCCGGTTCGGAGCTTGAACCGCAAAATTTTCAGGTCTTACTGGGCGTGATGCTTCCGGACAACATAACCATTTCGGCATACGACAGTACGGTTGCTTCGGTAGTGCTGCATTCTCCATTTTTGGCTATATCAATTTTGGCAAAAGGGCAAAAAACTTATATTACTTTTCCCGGAGACCAGATCCCATTTGAAATAAGTTGGAAAAATAATCTTCCGGTTTCAATCAATGACGCAATCTTGGAAATGAGGATGGATAGTTTGTCTGTAGATATGCGCTCGCTTCGGGTGGACAATGGTTTTTTCAGGGATGCGACAAAAAGCTTGGTCTGGAATGCGGGAAGCAATCCGGATTTCAAAAGCATCCCGCCGGGCGCTTCGGGGAAAGTACAATTTGATTTTAAAACAAAAAGCAGTTTTCCGTTGGAGCCAGACGATCAACGACCGGTCATTACGCTCGGCCCGACTTTCAAAAGCAATAGTATTATCGCCGGTTTTGAAGGGGTGGACACGGGAGGAAAAGATATGATGGATATTAAAGTTTCTTCTAAATTACAACTTTCCGTGCGCGCACTTTATTTTGATGCTCCGATTCCGAATACCGGTCCGATGCCGCCGCGCGTCGGGTCTGAAACTACATATACCATCACCTGGTCTCTTGCGAATATGGTCAATGATGTAGATAATGTTGTGGTAACTTCTTCTTTGCCGCCTTATATAAATTTTAAAAATATATTTGTTCCTGCAAATTCCAATCTGACTTATGACCAGAATACAGGAGAGCTTCAGTGGAAACTGGGCAGGGTCCCCGCGGGAACCGGATTTTTGACACCGGCCATGCAAATTTCGTTCCATGTTGGTCTGGTGCCTGGTGAGGACCAAGTCGGCACAGCGCCTATTTTAGTCACCGACGCAAAAGTTACCGGAAAAGATAATTTCACAGGAGTTGACCTTTCGTCATTAGCGCCCAAGAAGACCATTGATTTACAAGATGATCCACGCGCCGGATTCCAGCAGAAGAAAGTCGCGCCGTAAACATAAATATGAAAGATACAGAAAAACTAGAGAAAATTGTGAGCCTGGCTAAGAGGCGGGGGTTTATTTTTCCCGGGAGCGAGATTTACGGAGGGCTTTCGGGGATTTATGATTACGGCCCAATGGGCGTGGAGTTGAGGCACAATATCAAACAATACTTTTGGGATAAATTTATTGCCGAGCGTGAAGATGTGTATGGGATGAGCGCCGCGATTTTGATGCCCGCGCGTGTTTGGGAGGCTTCGGGACATACCGAACTTTTTACTGATCCTTTGGTTGAATGCAAAATTTGCCATGAAAGAGCGCGGGCGGACCAGCCGGAAGCGATTGCAGAACACGAAAACACACACAAAAAAGAAAAGGAAAAAATGGGGTGGTCTCTGCCGAGCGTGTTCAATTTGCTTGTTGAGACAAAGCTCGGAGCTTCGGAGGCGACCGCTTCACAAGTTTATTTGAGGGGCGAGATTACCCAAGGAGTGCATGTGAATTTTAAAAACGTTTTGGATTCTATGCATCCGAAATTACCGTTTGGCATCGGACAAATCGGGAAAGCCTTTAGAAACGAAATTACCCCGCGCGACTTTCTTTTTCGTCAGCGCGAATTTGAGCAAATGGAGCTTCAATATTATATAAAGCCGGATGAGAAAACCGGCACGGAAACTTTTGAATATTGGAAAAATTTCGCGTTTAATTGGTATTTGGGTCTCGGTTTTAAAAAAGAAAGTTTGCGCTTGCGCCAACACGCTCCGGACGAGCGGGCGCACTATGCCAAAGACGCCTGGGATATTGAATACAATACGCCGTTTGGCGGGTGGCTTGAGGCATGGGGGATTCACCACAGGGGCGATTGGGATTTGAAAAGACATTCGGAATATTCAAAAGAAGATCTTTCTTATTTTGATGAAGAAACAAAAGAGAGATATATTCCTTGGGATATTGAATGTTCCGGTGGGGTAGATCGCGCGGTTTTGTTTGTTTTGCTTGAAGCGTATTCGGAGGATGAGCTTGGAGGTGAATCAAGAATATTTCTAAAATTAAATCCCAAAATCGCGCCAATAAAAGTTGCGGTGTTTCCACTTTTGAAAAACAAGCCCGATTTAGTTGCGAAAGCAAAAGAAATTTATACCACGCTCAAGAAAAAAATCCCACAGATGATGTTCGACGACAACGGCAATATCGGCAAACGCTATCGCCGCCAAGACGAAATCGGCACGCCTTGGTGCGTAACGATAGATTTTGACACGTTGGGCGAAAAACCTGAACTCAAAGACACCGTTACAGTCCGCGACCGCGATACCGGAAAACAGGAACGGAAAAATATTTCGGAACTTAGCGAATATTTCAAAGCCATGTTATAATAAGTTGTGGCGAAGTTGAAGAAGGAAAATTTAATTGAGGGGTGGCGGATAATCCTTAAATACTTACGGCCCCACAAAAGGGCTGTTTTTGTCTTGAGCGCTCTATCCGTTGTCTCCGCGTTTTCCAACGCAGCAGTGCCTTTTTTAGCGGGTAAAATCGTGGACACAATACAAACCCAACAGGTATATTATTTTATCGGTGTGTGGCTAATTATCCGCTCCGCAGGAAGCATAATGGACTGGAGATCATTCCTGATGCGTGAAGAGATTGAAGGGCTTTTGGAAAGCGAGTATCTTACGCAAGGGCACGGAAAGCTACTTCTTCTTCCGATGTCTTTCCATAAAACGCACAAGATGGGGGAGGTTGCGAACCGCATATCTCGCGCTTCAAATTGGCTTGTTAATATTGTAGGCAATGTTGTCATCAATCTTCTTCCCCAGTTTTTAAGTATTATTTTTGCCCTTTGTTTCGCTTTCTATATACAGCCGGTTTTGGCGCTCGCACTCTTAGCCGGAGTTGCGGTATATTGTTTCGTTTTATTTAAAACTGCTCCAAAAATAGCGGACATGTCTTTCACAATGCACAGGGCTTACAACATTGCCTATGGTGACGCGTATGACGCGGTACTCAATGTGCAATCAGTCAAACAGGCCACGGCAGAAAAATACGAACAGAAAAAATTATACAGGAACTTTGTTACAAGGGCTTTTAAAATCTGGTATAGCATGCAAAAACTCTGGAGCAAGCTCGATTTTTCGCAAAAAGCACTCGTGGTTTTAGTTCAGCTCATTGTTTTTATTTTTTCGGTCTCTTTCATCCAAAAAGGGCAGATGACTATCGGTCAACTCGTTATGTTCAACGGATACGCTGCGATGTTTTTCGGGCCATTTGTCGTATTGGGAAACAACTGGAGAACAATCCAAAACGGCGTTGTGGCCTTAGAAAGAGCAGAAAAAATCTTATCTTTACCGGAAGAAAAATATTTTCCGGAGAGCGCCATTTTGCTCTCTGACATAAAAGGAGAGGTTGAATTTAGGGGCGTAAATTTTTATTACTCAAAAAAGCAGGGAAATATTTTAAATAATATTTCTTTTAAAGCGGGATTGGGCCAAAAGATTGCTTTGGTAGGCGAATCGGGAGTAGGCAAAAGCACGCTGATAGATCTTATGTCCGGGTATTTTTGGGCGCAGAGCGGGAAGATTTTTATTGACGGGCATAATATAAAAAATTTGGACCTTAAATTTTTACGTTCAAATATTGCGATGGTCTCTCAGGAAATTTTGCTTTTCAACGATACGATTAAAAATAATATAAAATACGGAAGTTTCGGTGCTTCGGAAGAAGATATCTCGGAGGCGGCAAAATTTGCCCATGCCGATGAATTTATTGGCGCTTTTCCTAAAAAATACAACCAGATGGTAGGCGAACGGGGCATTAAGCTCTCAATGGGCCAAAAACAGCGCGTTGCTTTGGCGCGCGCTTTTTTGAGAAATCCACGGATTTTAATTTTGGACGAGCCGACTTCAGCCTTGGATTCAAAATCAGAAAAATATATCCAGGAGTCTTTGGCGGAGCTTATGAAAGGACGGACTACATTTGTAATCGCGCATCGCCTAAGCACTGTGCGTGAAGCAGACAAGATTATCGTATTAGACAAGGGAGCGATTGTCGAAACCGGAAACCACGACGAGCTGATGCAAAAACCCGCCGGCATCTATCGTAACCTCTACGAACTCCAGGTTGGGCTGGTTTAGGGTTTCTATTAACGTCATTTGACTAATAGGTTAATACTTGTTAACCTATCAATATTAGCGGTTAATAAGGGTTTATTATGGAAAATAAAGGGAAAAAGGCTATATATGTATCTGTAACAGAGTTGGCAAAGATGCTTGGCATAAGCCATGTGGCAGTTTTTAAGCGTATAAAAAAAGGACAAGTCCCGGCTATCAAGATCGGGCGTTCTTACGCTATTTCAACGGAATATGTAAATGACCTTATGCATAAGGGTGGCCCAAGAATTTTAACGAAAAATAAAAAAAAGGAGATTAAGCAAGCGGTCGAAAGAGTAGTTAAGGAATATGGGGAAACCTTGCGTCTTCTCGGTAAAGAATAATTTATGGTCATAGAACGAGTAGGCATTAAGGATATTGAGTATGTGGCTCATAGATTAGCCAGGGAAACCATGCAATGGTCTGAACCCATTCCGGATTTCAGTACGCGCTTTACAAATACGCTCGAGCGATCCATTGCCGCGCCATTCCAGACATACGCAGGCAAACAACTCTATCCAGGATTAATAAAAAAATCCTCAATCCTTTTCTACTTGATGATCAAAAACCATCCTTTTCAGAACGGCAACAAGCGCATTGCCATGACAACTTTGTTTTATTTTCTATCTTTGAACAAGAAATGGCTTAAGGTGGATAATCAGGAGCTTTATAACTTTGCAAAATGGGTAGCCGAAAGCAACCCAAAAATAAAAGACGCAACCATAAGCGCAATAGAAACCTTTTTATCCGCCTATATTGTTGATAGTAAATAGTTTTGAACCTAAAAAGAAAAGGCCCCATAAGGACGAAACCTTATAGGGTGATCTTTTCCGTTGGTGATATAGCTAATATATCAAATCTGACATTAAAAGTCAATGAGGCTTGTGGATGGCGGGCGCCTGCTTAGGGCTTGCATTATTTTTTTAATCTGCTAGAGTGGATTTATTGATCTTCTCCGCAAGAGTCAGTTGCTGGTAGCTTCGGCTACAGTAGTCGTAGGGCATAGCTAGAAATGGCGAAAGTTCTGGGCACCGTCAAGCGAGAGCTTCATGGCTATAGACGTGAGCTTTTGTGAGACCGCGGATTCGCGGCTTTTTATTTGCCGCAAAATTATTCGCAACTAACAAAAGCTAAAATGTCCAAAGCAACAATCATTAAATTCCCCGTTTATTCGTTTCGTAAACAGCCTACCCCTGCTGACGAAAAAGGGAAAGGCAAGTACTATCTAGTGGTAAATGTCGCGGATGTGCCCGCCGAGCTCAATGAGTGGCGTGCGCTTAATATTCGTGATCCCAAAGAGTTGATCCGCGTTCCAAAGGAAATACGCGACAGCTTGAGAGATAAGCCCTCAGACTTTTATTTCAAAAATCGTGGACTTCTCGTCCTCGCTGACGAAGTTAGATTTGACAATAAATCTAATACAGTTGAACTTCAGTTTTCTGATCCGGCCATGAATGGTTTGGCGGATGGCGGTCACTCATATCGGGTGATTAGGAATCATGTCGATGGCCTGTCAGAAGAGGAACGCAAGGAAATAGATGCATTTGTAACAATCGAGTGTCTTGAGGGATTCAAGACGAGAGAGGAAGTAGTACCTATTATAGAAGCCAGGAACAACTCGACCCCCGTTCAAGAACAAAGCACACTTGAACTTCTCGGGAGCTTCGACAAAATCAAAGCTGTACTCAAGGACAAATCATATGCCCCGCGTATCTTTTACAAACAATATGAAGAAGCATTGGGTGATACGCCAAAGGATATCGATATTAAGGAAATTCTATCGTACCTGATATGTTTTGACGCAGAGGGTTACAACGAAAAAACACATCCGATAAAAGCCTACTCTTCTCGGGCTGCAGTTGTAGATTACTTTAAAGAGAATAATAAGAAGGAAAACAATTTCCGGCTTGAAAAGTATATCTCGCTGCTACCAGAGATACTTGAGTTGCGAGACCGCATCTATCTTCGGCTACCAGTCGTCTATAACAAGAGCAAGAAAGGTGCCGACGGAGAAAAAGGCGGCAAGTTCGGAAAACTAAAGGGCGTAGATAAAGTAGAGCGGGGCCCGAAGGAAGAGCTCATTTTCACAAATGAAGAGTCGGACTTTCGTATCCCGAGCGGTTTCATTTATCCGATTCTTGCAAGCTTCCGTAACCTTGTTCGCGTTGAGAAAGAAAAGTGCGTCTGGAAAGATGATCCGTTCAAGATGCTTGCTGACCTTGAAGAAGACTTGATTACGGTTGTCGGAGAACAAGCCTTATCGCTGAAGAATCCTAACGCTCTAGGGAAAGATGCGGCAACTTGGCGTTTATGTTACGCAATAGTCGAAAATGTTGTTCTCAGGAGACACCTCTAAAGTATTATTCGACAAAACAAAAACAGCCCGCACATACGGGTTGTTTTTGTCTATCTTTGGTCCTTTTTATTTTAAATAAATAGTGTTAAAGTGAGTTTAAATGTATAAGCTCAAAAAATTATCTTCAGGATTGAAAATTCTGACGATTCCGATGAAGAATACGGAAATTTTTACGCTTCTTGTTTTAGTCGGCACCGGTTCGCAATATGAGACAAAAAGAATAAACGGCATATCACATTTTTTGGAACATATGTTTTTTAAAGGCACCAAAGACCGCCCCGAGCCCGGGCAAGTACACAGGGAATTGGACTCTATCGGCGCCCAGCATAATGCTTTCACGTCTAAAGAAATAACCGGCTATTATGTAAAAGCTGCAAAAGAATATTTTGATAAAAGTTTGGACATTGTTTCAGATATTTTAACCGGGCCTTTACTTTCAGCCGAGGAAATAGAAAAGGAAAAAGGCGTTGTAATACAGGAAATAAGAATGCGGAACGACGACCCGGTTTCGAGAACCGCGAATATCTTTGAACAGCTTCTTTGGGGCGATCAGCCGGCCGGCTGGGAAATAGCCGGAGATGAGAAGACGGTAAATTCTTTCAAGCGCAAAGACTTCCTGGATTATTTTTATTCGCAATATGTTGCTTCTAACGCCGTTGTCGTGGTCGCCGGCGCATACCCGCCAGACGCCGAAAAAAAGATAGAACATGAATTTAAAACTTTAAAAAAGGGAAAGGCAAGGTCGGGAGCGCCGACAAAAAGCTTGGGTACTGGCGCAAAAGTGCTTGTGGAAAATAAAGAAGTTGAAAGCTCAAATTTGGTTTTGGGGTTGGAGGGTTATAATATGTATCATCCGAAGCGGTTCGTTCTCTCCATGATCGGCGTAGTTTTGGGCGGGAATGTTTCTTCAAGGCTTTTTACGGAAGTCCGTGAAAAGCTGGGGCTTGCGTATTATATCGGCGCCGGCTCAACGCTTTATGCCGGTAGCGGATACTTTGAGATAAGTGCCGGGGTTCCGCATGACAAAACTGAAACTGCGCTGGATGTTATTGTGCACGAGCTTCAAAAGATTAAAACCGACGGCGTTACTGCTGTAGAATTGAAGAGAGCTAAAGATTATATTCGTGGATCCACCAAAATATCGCTTGAGAGTTCGAGCTCTCTCGCATCTTATTTCGGTGAGCAGGTGATTTTCGGTAAGAAAATCATGACTCCGGAAGAAAATTTGAGAAAATTGGACGGCGTTTCTTCTTCAGAAATAAAATTATTAGCACGGGAACTTTTTCAACCCTCGCGCTCAGCACTCGCAGTAGTCGGTAGGGAACAGTCGAACGCAGGTTTTTTAAAAATATTAAAGCAAATTTAAATGCCGGGAAGAGAACAACAACTAATAGAAATTTCCTTTTCAACAATGCTGAAAGCGGCATTTTTGGTAATTTTGTTGTGGGTGACCTGGCTGCTGCGAGATATAGTGGTGGTTATTTTAATCTCTATTGTCATCGCGTCTTCCATTGAACCGTTGAACCATTGGTTTAAGCGTTTTGGCATACCACGGGTTTTGGGCGTCATTTTTATTTATCTTGGCGCTTTCGCGTTTTTTTCAATGATAATTTATCTGGTTATCCCGCCACTCTTGGGAGATATTATCGGATTTATTAACGGTTTGCCGAATTATATAGAAGACACTTTGGGACCAAAGGGCCCGATATATACGTTTTTCCCCGGCGCTCCATTGGCGTTCAACGATATAATTAAAGGCATCGCAACCTCGTTGGAATCCCAAGTATCGACGTTTTCTCGCGGTGTTTTTTCCGTGAGCGCGTCATTTTTTGGTGGAGTCATATCTTTCATTCTTTTAATAGTCATCTCATTTTATCTTTCAGTGCAGGAACATGGGATAGAGAATTTTTTGCGCATTGTTACGCCCTTGAAACATGAAGAATATATTTTGGACCTCTGGCAGCGTTCCCAAAGAAAAATAGGCCGATGGCTTCAGGGACAGATACTTCTTGGCGTGCTCGTCGGAGTCATCGTATTTTTAGGGCTTACCATTTTGGACGTTAAGTACGCAATCTTGCTTGCAATCCTTACCGCAGTATTTGAGATAATCCCCGTATTCGGGCCAATAATGGCCGCTTTACCGGCGGTTGCCATTGCCTGGATACAAAGTCCGCTTTTGGGTTTGTTGGTCCTGCTTCTTTATGTTTTAGTCCAGCAGTTCGAGAATCATTTGATATATCCTTTGGTTGTTAGAAAAACCGTGGGTGTTCCGCCCCTACTCGCGATCATTTCCATTGTTGTCGGGGCGGAGCTTGGAGGAGTTGTCGGAGTAATTCTTTCGGTGCCGGTTGCCGCCGTCTTGGTTGAATATTTAAATGACGTTGCCTTGCGTAAACAACCGAAACTCTAAAATGGCAAAAGAAAAATTTTATATAACCACTTCCATTCCTTATCTCAATGCCGCGCCGCATTTGGGGCATGCTCTTGAATCCGTGCAGGCGGATGTTATTGCCAGGCACCAAAGGCTCCGCGGGAAAGATGTTTTTTTTCTTTCAGGCACCGACGAACACGGTGCGAAAGTCATGCGTGCCGCGGAAGCCGCCGGGAAGACTCCAAAAAAATTTGTTGATGAAAAATCAAAACTTTTTCAAGATCTATTGTTGAAATTAAATATTTCTAATGATGATTTTATCAGAACAACTGATCAAAAACGCCATTGGCCGGGCGCCCGGTTGCTATGGCAAAAATTGAATCAAGCAGGAGATATTTATAAAAGCCGCTATAAAGGGCTTTACTGCGTGGGACACGAAGCCTTTGTGACGGACAAAGACTTAAAAGGCGGAATATGTGTTGACCACAAGAAAGCCCCGGAACAGATTGAGGAAGAAAATTATTTTTTTAAACTTACAAAATACAAAGATATTCTTAGGAAAAAAATAGAAACTGATGAATTCCGGATTTTGCCTGGCTGGCGGAAAACAGAGACTTTAAATATGCTACATGACATCGGCGATATTAGCTTCTCTAGGCCTTCAAAAGATATTTCTTGGGGCGTCCCAGTTCCTGAAGATACAACCCAAACAATGTATGTGTGGTGCGATGCCCTTTCAAGTTATATTTCTGCTCTTGGCTACGGTGAACCGCGTGGAAATGCGGAGCGGTTCTCTATGTGGTGGTCGGCGGATGTTCATATGGTCGGGAAAGATATATCCAAATTTCATACTATTTTTTGGCCGGCAATGCTGATGTCTGCCGGGTTGTCTTTGCCGCAAGTCATTTTCATCCACGGATTTATAAACATAAAAGGGGAGAAGATGTCGAAATCAACTGGCAATGTCGTCGACCCTTTGCCGTTACTCGAAAAATATGGAAAAGAAGCGGTTAGATATTATTTAACTCATGAAATATCCACTTTTGCCGACGGCGATTACACAGAGGAAAATCTTGAAAGAGTTTATGAAGGCTCTTTGGTCAACGGCCTAGGCAATGTCGTAGCGCGTGTGGCAAAGATGATGTCTGTTTTTCCGGAAATTACAAAGCCGGACGATGTTTCTCTTCAGCGTTTCCCGATAAGAAAAAATTTAGATTTTTTGGGGACTCCTGAAGGTGAAGCGTCTTTTGAAGAAATTTCTCCTTCGCATCTTGCAGATAGCTTTATCTGGCCAGCCTATAAAAAAGAGATGGAAAAATATGAGATTTCTTCGGCTAGCGAAATAGTTTTTGCGTTCTTACACCGGCTTGATGAATATATTGAAAATTATCAGCCTTACAAGATGAAAGATAAGCCTGAAGATGTAAAAATAATTCTTTGGCATCTGGCTTATTCTTTAGCCTCCGCGGCATGGATGTTAAAGCCGTTTTTGCCGGAGACTGCGGACAAAATCCTCGTTGCTTTAGGCGTGGACCCGGCTTCAGAAGAACCATGGACGAAGTTCATAGCAAAAGAAGTCCCGCATTTATTTCCGAGGTTAACGAAGAAGTAAAATTATGAGATTCTGAGCGGGTTTTGCCAGCAGGCAACCCTGAGCGAGCAGCAGCGAGGCGAGGAAAGCGAAGAAGCTGCATAATTTTACTGAAAAAAAATGAATACACCAAAATTAATTGACGTTCATACTCATACGCATTTCGCCGCATATGGAAAAGACCGCGACGCTGTCATCCGTCGCGCGCTGGACGCTGGAATTTGGATGATTAATGTTGGTGTTCAAAAAGATACTTCAACGGATGCAATAAAAACCACACATGATTACGAGGGCATATTTGCGACCGTGGGGCTTCATCCCGTTTCCATCGAGGAAAGTTTTTTTGATTACGAATATTATAAAAAATTAGCTGAGGACTCCAAAGTCGTAGCCATAGGCGAGTGCGGATTGGATTATTATCATTTGACGGAGGAGACAAAAGCGCAACAAGCGGAGGTTTTTAAAAAACAAATTGAACTTTCTTTTGAAATTAAAAAACCGCTGATGATTCATTGTCGCGACCATGGAAAGTTGCAGGAAGGGGAGTCGAGCGGAAAAGCTTTTGCCGATTTGATATCTATTTTTAAAGAGGAGAAAAATAAGCTTTTGGATAACCCTGGCGTCATCCATTTTTTTTCCGGAACCGTGGAAGACGCCAAAGAATTGATGGATTTGGGATTTTTATTTTCTTTCGGCGGGGCCCTTACTTTCGCGAGAGCTTATGAAAAATTAGTAAAATATATTCCATTGGAAAGAATTGTTTTGGAGACAGACGCGCCATATGTCGCCCCGCAAGCATATCGTGGCAAGCGCAACGAACCTTTGTATGTTGAGGAAGTCGCCAAAAAAATCGGAAGGATTTTAGGCAAAGATTTTGAAGAAGTCGCGCGGATTACAACAGAAAACGCGATAAAGGTTTTCGGGTTAAAATAAAAAATACGTATTTAAATACGTATTTAAAAAACTATTATTCTAAAGGAGATCTTGAGTTTGTAATTAACCGTTTTGTTTTTTTATCAGCTCCGGCTTGGGCCATACGGGCTTTGCCGTGGTAGTCGTCATAAACTTGTACGACTTGCGTCCAATCTTCTAGTCCTTTGCCTTCCTTGCCCCATCCAGAAGCTTTTACTCCGCCAAAATATTTGTTGAGTTCCGCTCCGGTTGTGCCTCTTCCAATATACAAAAGCCCTGTTTTAAAATACCATGGTGCTCGGGAAGAAAGACGCCTGTCGTTAGTAAGCAAGGCGTTGGAAAGCCCATAGGCTGATTTGTTAACCAGTTCCACGCCATTCCAAAAGGCTTCTTCGCGGTTTTTGCCCGGCAATGGATTGATTACAATCACAGGACCAAAAATTTCTTCATCCATAGCGGTTACTCCGTATGGAACTTCTAGGAAAATTACTGGTGAATAATAATAACCATTGCTTAAATCTTCTTCTAACCTGCCTCTTCCTCCCACATAACAGTGATTTCTTCCTACGACTTTTTTGGTTTTTTCAATCTGATTATCTACGTGCAGAAGCTGCTCTTTGCTGATTAGGGGTCCCATTTCAGTTTCGAAATTCATTGGATTACCCATCTTGCGCATTTTTGCCCGTTCCCAGTATTTAACAAAAAATTCGTTGTACTTATTTTCTTGAACAAAGACAGCTCGTGCGGAAACGCAACGTTGGCCTGAGTCTCCGAGATTGGCATTGATGGCTTCTGCTACTGCAAGGTCTATATCAAAATCATCGAGTACAACCATCGCCGCATGTCCGCCGAGTTCCAAATGGCAAGGCTTAAGGATCGCACCAGAGGTCGCAGCAATAATTTTTCCGGTTTCAGCTCCACCGGTAAAGGCAACTTTGTCGTAGTTAAGATTTTCCAAAAGCAGTTTGCCTGACGTTTCGCCAAGCCCTTGTACAAGTTGTACTAATCCACGGAGTTTTACTTGCCTTGAATCAGTAATAACTTCTTTTATTGCTTCCAAAACAAGTTTTACGGCATAGTATGCGATAAATGGTGTTTGCTCCGCCGCTTTAATAACAATGGCGTTGCCGCCCGCAAGAGCTCCACAGATTTTCCAGAAAGGAATTGCTAACGGAAAATTCCACGGAGTAATTCCGTAAATCAATCCATATGGGACTCGAACGGAGTAGGCGTTTTTGTCTTTCAGCTGGCAGTGCACAAAACCGTCATGTGTGTGGTTTCGCGAAATCTCTCCATGGTAGTGCCACAAAGTATCTATTGTTTCTTGTACTTCAGCATCGGCCCAGCGCCAGAGTTTTCCGCCTTCCAAGATCATTGTCCGCACAAGCTCCCCTCGGTGTTCCTCGATTTTTTTGATTATTGCGCGGAAAACAGTTTCTTTTTCCTGCTCTTCAACATCATAGAACCAGCATTTTTGTGCTTCACGCCCAGCAACTTCGATGTAGTCTAGGTTTGGTTCATATAGACTCGAAGAAAGACCAAGGACTTTTCCATTTGATGGATTGTAGACTTCGAATGCGGTTTTTCCATAAAAAACACTAATGCCATTAATAATATGATCGGCCTTAGCTTTTGTTTCTCCTAGGTTTCTTTTCATTTTTCCTCCTTAATACTCGCCGTCCCAGCCTTGGCTGACCCGGGACATTTGTTCAAGAAGATTAGCCGGATTGTGAAGCAAATTTCTCTCCAAAAGATTTTTTTCCAAGATTTTTTCGATACCATCCACAATCTCTTTTTTGGTCGGTTCGTGAAGATGATGAAATTTATCCTTAGCGAGGAGTCCCCCAACCTGATTCAAAATCTCGTTGATTACTCCCATTCCTTTTCGCATTTTTTTCTCCTTTTCAAGCTAAATCTGGCTTCAATATAGCTCTATAGAAATATGTGTCAAGATGTATTAAAATTAGCTCTATGGAAGCTCCGCGCCGGCCAGAAATAGGAGAATCAAAAATTTTGCCGGAGCATGGGCTTGAAGGCGGCATTGCAATAGAAGAAAAAGATTTAGGGGCTGCCTCACAGCATTTTGAATTGGAAAAAAGAAAAGTTATGGCGGAGCTCCATACAGATTTTTCTGCTTTAGATGCAGGCAAGGATCTTTCAATTGATAAAGACAGAGAAAGAAGGACGGTTTATTATAATAAAGCTTCAAGCGATTTATTCGTGGAAGATGAGGGAGGCAGTAAAAAGGATATTACTCTAGGAGATTTAATTGGCGATTATGCCTGGGGAGTCAAATATAGGGTGGATGGTGATTTTCCTAAAGATTTACGGAGAAAAATAATTAAAACTTTGTTAGTGAATGAAGTTAAAAATAAAGTAGGGCAAATTTATGACAACGAGCTTGTTAGTACATACAAAGTCGCACATAACGTTACGGGCATGCCCGTTGAGTATCTTGAAAAAAGGACCAAAGAACTAAGAAATCCGGTGAAATTAAGGGCTGGAATAGGGGGAGTATTGGCCGAAAAAATGATTACAGAATTTTTGACAAGACTGGAATACAATAACCAGGAATTGGGGATGAGAGTGGAAAAAGCCAATGCCTTGGAAGATACCGTGCTCAAATATGACTTTAAGCTTTTTTTGAGAAAGCGACGCGGAATTGCTTTGGAATCTGAAGATATGTCAAGAAAAGAATTTGTAGAAAACAAACGCAATGTAGGTATTCAGTTTACAACTATGTTGCATGGGCACGGCCCACAATATAGAAAAAAAGAAGCCTCTATGGTTGAGGCTAAACAAAAATTAGGAGATTTTGAAAGTTATATAAAAAAACAAGTTGAGGATATTGTTATGGTAAGAATAGCCGAATTGGGGAATTTTGGAGAGTATTTTAAGCATTGGCTTAAAGAGGGAAAACCAAGCGGAGGACCCGAACAGTACATGTCACGGGAAGAAAAATTAGCTATTTTTATAAAAGTCACAGAAGGGTTGGCCGCGTTCTCTAAAGAGGAGTTGGATAATTTAAAAATTTAAAGATTAAAAAGTTTTATGCCTAGCTTTGACCACAAAAAAATAGAGAAGAAATGGCAGAAAGAATGGGAGCGATCTAAGATTTATGAAGTGAAAGACCAGCCCAAGGCTGGCCGGCCTAGGGCCGGAAATTTTTATACTTTAATAGAGTTTCCTTATCCGTCCGGAAATATTCATGCCGGGCATTGGTACGCTTTTCCAATACCCGATATTTTTGCGCGTAAAAAAAGAATGGAAGGAAAAAATGTTCTTTTCCCGATTGGTTTTGACGCGTTTGGTCTGCCGGCTGAAAACGCTGCGATTAAGCGCGGGATAAATCCGAAAAAATGGACCTATGAAAATATTGATTATATGAGAAAACAATTGCGCTCAATGGGCGCTTCTTTTGATTGGAGCCGCGAAGTGATTACAGCTGACCCGGAATATTACAAATGGACGCAATGGATATTTTTACAATTTTTAAAAAAAGGTTTGGCTTACCAAGCCGTCACGGCGGTAAATTGGTGTCCGAAAGACAAAACGGTGCTCGCAAATGAACAAGTTGTCGGAGGCAAGTGCGAGCGGTGCGGTTCGGAAGTAGTTCAGCGAGAAATGAAGCAATGGATGCTTAAAATTACGGATTATGCCGAACGGCTTCTTTCCGGGCTCGCAAAATTAAATTGGAAAGAAGAAATAAAAGAAGCGCAGAGAAATTGGATTGGAAAATCGGAAGGAGCGGAAATTGAGTTTGAAATTACAGGCACCCCAACTTATTCAGGAGAGGTTGTTTTTGCTTCAAATAATCAAGGAAAGCTCAAGCGCATGCAGAAGCTCTTTAAAGCTGCCGGCCTCGCGATAAAACTTAAGTCACCTAAAGAAATTGGCATTAAAGATTTTGATGTTTTGGAGGACGGAAAAACTTTAGCTGAAAATTCGGAGAAAAAAGCACGGGCTTTGGCTGGAAAAACTAAACTATCGGTTTTGGCCGACGACAGCGGTTTTTTCATTGATGGCGCAGAAATTGACCCCATGATGGTAAAAAGAAACGCATTAAATGGTAAAGACGAAAAATCTTTGAGCGTTGAGGAGATTGGTGCGTTAATGCTTGAATATTATAAAAAAATTGCAGCTGAGCGCGGAGGAAAGGTGGACGCCGAATGGAGAAATTCATTATGCCTGGTAACCTCAGAAAAATTTGCAATCCATGTTGAAGCTCGGCGACCGGTTATTCTTACGGATAAGCCGCACGGAGCAATGGATCCAAGTTTACCTTTGCGCCCGCTTTACATGTCTAGAGCTACCGGCAAATATGTTCTGGAACAATCAGAAGACGAGGAAATGAAAGAGCTTTTGCCAATTATCGAAGGTATTAAAAAACTTTTCACGCCAAGTATAAAAGTTTTTACTACGCGCCCGGACACTTTGTTTGGAGCGACTTATTTAGTGTTTGCTCCGGAGCACCCATTTATTGCAATGGGCAATGAAAAATCTTTATTTGAAAACAAAAAAGAAATCGACGAATACTTAAAAAAAGCAAAATCAAAAACCCAGCTCGAGCGCCAACAAGGGGCCAAAGAAAAAACCGGTGTGGAGCTAAAAGGTATTAAGGCAATTAATCCGGCGAACGGCGAGGAGATTCCAGTCTGGGTAGCAGACTATGTTTTGGGCGGCTACGGAACTGGCGCAATTATGGCCGTCCCAGCGCACGACGAGCGCGATTTCGAATTCGCGAAAAAATTTGCATTGCCAATTAGAAAAGTTATCAATCCGGTTTTACAGCATTTTTTACAAAATGCCGATTCTATTGCCTCGGGAGCACCGGCTTCAATTGCAATTGAGGCGGAATGCTGGGAAGGTGCCGGCGAGCTTATAAATTCAGGAAGTTTTGATGGAATGGATTCTGCAAAAGCAAAAAATGAAATTACAAAATTTGTCGGGGGAAAAATAAAAACACAATACAAGCTTCGCGACTGGGTTGTTTCAAGGCAGCGCTATTGGGGAGTGCCGATACCGGTAATTCATTGCCCTAAATGCGGGGTCCAAGCGGTGCAAGATAAAGATTTGCCCGTGGTCTTGCCGGAAATAAAAGATTATTTGCCGACTGGCGAAGGGAAATCTCCTTTGGCTAAAGCGGAAAAGTGGTTGAAAGTAAAATGCCCGGAATGCGGTGGTCCGGCGAAGCGCGAAACCGATACGCTAGATACTTTTGTGGATTCTTCTTGGTATTTTTTGAGGTATTGCGATCCAAAAAACGCAGATGCGTTTGCCGATGAGGCGAAAATAAAAGCGTGGATGCCGGTTAATCTTTATTCCGGTGGCGCGGAGCACACAACAATGCACCTTTTGTATTCACGCTTTTGGTATAAGGCAATGTTTGATTTGGGATTAATTCCCAAAGAATTAGGCGATGAGCCGTATAGAGAAAGAAGAAACCGTGGAATAATTTTAGGGCCTGATGGGCAGAAAATGTCGAAATCCAAGGGCAATGTGATTGACCCCGACGAATATATCAAAAAATTTGGGAGCGATACGGTGCGGATGTACTTGGCGTTTATCGGTCCCTACGGCGAAGTTGGCTCATATCCGTGGGACCCGCACGGTATTTTGGGGATTAAGCGGTTTTTGGATAGGGTTTGGAATTTGGCAGAAGCGAGCGCGAAAAAAAGTTTGGCGAAGGCACAAGATTTGCAAGACCTTGCGCAGCGCGACGGCGCGAGCAGAGCAATCCCGCAGCAGCGGGATATGCGTGTCCTTGCAAATTTTGGTGCCGAGACAACTGAAAGCGCGAGACTTGTGCGAGCCACTAACAAAACCATCAAACAAGTTTCGGAAAATATTGAGGATTTTAAATTTAATACGGCGATTTCGGCGTTGATGATTTTGTTGAGTGATATGGAGAAGGGGGAGGGGGCGAAGGTGGATGGTGTTTTTTCTATTTTTCTAAAATTACTTTCTCCGTTTGCCCCACATCTCACAGAAGAAATTTGGAATAAGATGAGGAGTAAATCCGCCCAAGGCGGACCAGCCTCGGGCTGGAAATCCATTCATTTGGAGAAGTGGCCGGAATTTGATCCAAAATTACTTGAAGAAGATACATTTGAACTCATTGTCCAAGTAAATGGCAAAATGCGCGACAAATTTGAAGTGCCGATAAATATTTCGCAGGCTGAAGCCGAGCGCTTGACTTTGGAACGCGAAAAAGTTAAGCTTGCGCTAGATAATAAAAAACCACGAAAAGTCATCTTCGTCCCGAAGAGACTAATAAATTTTGTGGTTTAAGGAATTAACATGGATTCAATGTTTTTATTTGGCTTGCTGATTATAGCGGTAAGTTTATTTGGGTACGCATGTATGAGGGTCACGTATAGATTTTTGTTTTTGAACAACGAATATCAGAAATCCTGGTGGAGACTTAATAAGTAAGTGGGGCTCAATAGCCTCGCTTTTTTTATTAAGGTGTGCTAAGTTTCTTAGAGAATTTCTTTGAGGCGCGCAATGATAATCAGCGAAAAATTTTGGACTTTGCCGAACGCAATAAGTCTATTTCGTCTTTTATTTGGGGCACTGATTACAATTTGGCTTTATAAAAACGGTTTTGGATTTGCATGGCTGGTATTCCTCTTTTTTGTTTTTACGGATTTTTTGGATGGTTTTATTGCGCGGCGCCAAAATACAGGCTCGAGCTGGGGAATGGCTTTGGATCCCTTGGCTGACCAATTTTTAGTTTTGCCGATTTTCTGGATGTTTTATTGGGCTGGGGACATATCTTTGTTTGCGCCGATGTTGCTGACAATTCGTGAAATACTGATGGTCTTATTGAGGCTTTCCGCAAAAAGGGATATTTCGGCGAATATATTGGGCAAAGCAAAAGTTGTGGCTGAATATGCCGGGATTTCATTTCTTCTGGCGGGCGCCGAATGGAATATTTTAGGTTTAATGATGTTTCTCCCTATTTTGTTTTTGGCCGCGGCGTCTCTCTTAAAATACGCATACGATGTTTTTGGGCAGAAGTGTCAGAAAGGCTCAATGTGCTCATAATCGCTCATCGCGGAGCGTCGCTCGCTGAAACAGAAAATACTCGCGCGGCATTTGAGGCGGCTGCCGAAGTTGGCGCGGACGCGGTAGAAACCGATTTAAGAGGGTGTAGGTTTTGCGGACGCCTGGCTCTTTCACATGACGCAATAAAGAAAAAAGAACAGTGCGAAAATACTCTTGCCTTTGAAGATTTTCTTCAAATAAAAATTCAAGGAGCTTATCTGCCGCTTTCGGATACGGAAATGTTTCTTGGAGAAAAATTGGATTTGTATCTTGAAATAAAAGAAAGCTGGCTCATAAAAAAAGTTTTAGATATGACACGAGAATTGAGATTCCGCGACCATATTATATTTTCATCTTTTAAGTGGTTAGAGCTTTTTAAGTTCCGAAGGCGCAATAAGCGGCTGCGAATTGGGCTTTTGTGGGATCAAAACAAAATTAAAATTCCGCGATGGTTTGTCGCCTTTTGCGCAAAATATTTAGGAGCAAAAAGCGTGCATTTGCAATTCGAAGGACTTTCTTTGGAAGATGTAATGTATTTTAGAACGCGTGGATTTTCAGTTTATGCTTTTACCGTGAATAAATTTGAAGATATTTATTTAGCTTGGCAGTGGGACCTGGATGGTATTTTTACCGATGCCCCGGCTTATGCGCGCGAGGTTTTATCCCAGCTTTCTCTAGCTGTTATTCAATAATGCCGACGTTACATAACGCCGGCTTTTTTGTTTTACAATTATAATATGTGCGGAATCGTGGGATATATCGGCAAAAAAAGCGCCTTGCCAATTGTGCTTGAGGGTTTAAAAAGGCTGGAGTATCGCGGCTATGATTCTGCCGGCGTAGCTTTGTGGGATCAAGGGAGCGGCAAAATTCTTTGGGAAAAAACCACAGGCCGCGTCGCCGCGCTAGAAACAAGGCTTTCAGAGAAATCTTGGGAGAGCCACACGGCGATTGGACATACCCGTTGGGCGACGCACGGCAAACCTTCGGATAAAAATTCGCATCCTCACGCCGATTGCGCTGAAAATATATTTTTGGTACATAACGGTATTGTAGAAAATTATGCAGAGCTGAAAGAGGCCCTGACCCGTGAGGGACATGTTTTCAGGTCGGAGACGGACACCGAAGTTTTGGTGCATTTGGTTGAGCGCGAGCTTACAATGGGGAATGGGAAGGTCGTTCTTGAAGACGCTTTGCCTGAAGCGCTAAGGCACGTTATCGGCACTTTTGGACTTGCTCTTATTTCTAAAAACGATCCGGGGAAAATCGTTGTCGCCCGCCGAGGCTCGCCGATTATTTTAGGATTGGGAGAAAAGGAATATCTGATTGCTTCCGATGCCTCGGCAATAGTGGAACACACAAAAAATGTTGTTTATTTACATGACAATGAAATGGCGGTTCTCACGCCGGAGGATTTGAAAATATATAATTTTTCAAAAAAAATTCTCAATAAATCGATAGATAAAATTGATTGGGACTTGGAAAGTGCCCAGAAAGGCGGCTATAAGCATTTTATGCAAAAAGAAATTTTTGAAGGGCCCGAAGCTTTGAGAAATGTTTTGCGCGGAAGAATTTTGTCGGATATCGGAAAAGTTAAACTCGGGGGCCTAAAAGATCTCGAGAAAAAATTAAAAAATATCAAAAGAATTATAATAACAGCCTGCGGAACCTCTTATTATTCCGGGCTCATCGGCAAATATTATTTTGAAGAGTTTGCGAAAATACCAGCCTCGGTTGAGCACGCCTCGGAATTCCGTTACGGAAACCCGGCTATAGGAGAGGGAGACGCCGTGATTTTAATTTCTCAATCCGGGGAGACGGCCGATACCTTGCAGGCCTTAAGAGAGGCAAAAAAGCGCGGGGCATTGACCTTGGGCATCGTAAACACGGTTGGTTCAACAATTGCGCGGGAATCGGACGCCGGGGTTTATAATCACGCAGGACCAGAAATCGGAGTTGCTTCAACCAAAGCTTTTATTTCCCAAGTCGGCGCGCTTTCATTGATAGCGCTTTATTTTGCCGGTAATCGAGGCACTTTACCGGAGACGTTAGTGAATAAGATTCTTCCGGAACTTAAATTAATGCCGGGCAAGATGGAACAAATTTTAAAAAAGGATAAAGAAATAAAAAAACTTGCTAAAAAATATTTAAAATATAAAAACTTTATTTATTTTGGCAGAAAATATCAATTTCCGGTAGCCATGGAAGGCGCACTTAAACTTAAAGAGATTTCTTATAAGCATGCCGAGGGTTATGCGGCTGGAGAGATGAAACACGGACCGATCGCATTGATTGATGAAAATTTTCCGGTCTTCGCGCTTGTTCCCAAAGACGCGGTTTATGAAAAAACCATATCAAACATAGAGGAGATCCGCGCGAGAGGCGGAAAAATTATTGCTGTGGCGACCGAAGGAGATGAAAAAATTAAGAAGCTCGCGGATGATGTTGTTTTTATCCCAGAGACACTTGAGGCGCTCTCCCCCCTACTTTCCGTAATTCCACTCCAGCTTTTCGCGTATCACACCGCCGATTTACTTGGTTTAGATGTGGATAAGCCGCGTAATTTGGCTAAATCCGTAACTGTGGAATAATATAAGTATGAAAGAAGAGGCAGGTATACAATTAGAATCGGATACTAAGAAACCAGAAAATCGCGAGCTACCGCCGTTGTCTATTGAGATTTATTATTCGGCGCACGGTAATGCCAAGGATATAGGCGAATTACAGGAAAAATTTTTGGAAGCGGATATTTATGTCCCAGAATGGATTGGTACTTCCCTCAAAGTTTTAGAAACTTATCAGGCGGTTTCGGATGGCAGGAAAACCCCTGCCGAAGCCGTAATAGAGCTGCATCTAGATGATTCGAAAATGTATGGATATCATCTCAAGAGATTTGAAATTATTTACGGTTCTCATAAACCGGTGGTTTTTGTGGATGTGCCGCTCGACCACGATCTTATAAAAGAATATAGAGAAATTTTATTCAAACCAAAATTACAAAACTTTGAAGAAGATTTGGAGTACACTAAAGATTTTTTACTAAAAGAAGCTGTTTTCGAAAAAAAACGAGAGGAATACATGATATTGCAATTAGAACCAAAAATGCGGGAAGTTGTTGAAAAATATCCGGAACTTCAAAATAAAAAGCAGTTGAAATTATTATTGTCTTTAGGCGCTTTTCATACAGGATTATTTCACGAATTGGATAAAAAAGCCTATGATGTTAAAAGAGAATTTGGCGACACGCCCATAGTCTTCGATTCGCGTAGTGAGGCCCTTAGGCGACATATGTTCGATAAAAAGGTAGGCGACGAATTGGTTTTGAGAGCAATGTTCGAAACGTTAGTTGGGAAATATTTTAGTAAGGATTTTAAAAAGAAATCAGATGACTCCTTGGAACAATTGAAGATGTTGCGGGAAGTTGGTGCACTATTTAGCTTTGACGAAATGAAAAATTTATACTCGAATCCGGAGAATAAAGGCGGTTTCGAAAGTGCTTTGTATGATGCAGTAAATCAAAAATTAAAAGTAGAGTGGAAAAAACAAAAAAATGACAGCAGATAGGGAGATTTCAGCCGGATTAGTTATATATAGAAATACCAGAGAAGGTATTAAATATCTGCTGATGTACCATGGCGGAGGATATTGGAATTTTCCAAAAGGGAAG
The DNA here is from genome assembly GCA_030648495.1 of bacterium. GTDB lineage: Bacteria > Patescibacteriota > Minisyncoccia > UBA11713 > 2-01-FULL-45-33 > 2-01-FULL-45-33. The sequence continues at coordinate 10,576 of JAUSHV010000030.1, read as the reverse complement.
CTCGAACAAAGCGAAAGAGGAATGGATGCGGCGTTTCGTGAAGTTAAAGAAGAGACAGGCTTGGGTAAAAACGATTTGGTTTTAAAAGATCAGTTCCGGGTTACGGACAGATTCTTTTTTTTCAGGGATAAAAAACGGATTTTTAAAATTGTCATATTTTATCTTGCGCAAAGCAGGAAGCAAGAAGTCGCCGTTTCAGAGGAGCACGACGGCTATGGCTGGTTTACATACCGCGAAGCGCTTAAAATTTTGAAGCATGAGAATAATAAAAATACTATTAAAAAAGCTAATTCTTTGCTGGTTAAAAAATAATAATATGAAAGCTGTAATATTGGCCGCGGGAGAAGGTTTGAGGATGCGTCCCTTAACTGTGTCGCGTCCAAAGCCGATGATAGAGATTTTGGGCCGACCGCTTTTGCATCACATTTTTGATGCGTTGCCTGATGAGATAGACGAGGTAATAATGGTTGTAGGATATTTGGAGGACCAGATAAGGAATTATTTTAGCGAGTCGTTCGGCGGGAAAAAAATAACTTATGTGCATCAGCCCAAAAAATTGGGTACCGCGCACGCTTTGTGGCTTGTGCGTCGGTTTCTGCACGATGAACGTTTTTTGATGCTTTATGCCGACGACCTTCAATCAAAAGAAGATATTAAAAAATGTTTGGCGCACCCGTTATCTATAATGGTCAAAGAAGTTGAAGACCCCCGCAAATTCGGAGTTATCACGGCTGATGACAATGGGAAAGTTTTGGATCTTATTGAAAAACCTATCGTGCCGCCATCCAACCTTGCTTCCACAGGGGTTAAGGTGCTTGATTCAAAAATTTTCAATTATCCCGCCAAACAGCATCCCAACGGCGAATACTATATAACGGATTCGCTCTCGCAGATGGTGCGCGACTATGAAATGTTCGCGGTGAAAGCAGACTTTTGGCTTCCCATCGGATATCCGGAAGACATCAAAAAAGCAGAAGATGTTTTACGCGCCCGCCAAATAAAAGAGATATAAAAAGTCCATTGACCTAAACCGAGTTTAGGTCATGAGAATCGATGCTAATTTTTGGAAAAAAGAAAAGGGGACCATACGAAATGGTCCCGGTGGGAGTTGTGCAGGCAATTAATGTCGGCGTAATTTTGCAGAAACCTTATCCCAATCGCAAATCAGTAAGACTACTGCAAACATTACAACAATGATAGTTGCGGCGAGCATGAATTGATTGTTCTTGATAGACACAAGAACGCTTAGCGCCCCGCCCAAAATGAAAAGAACTAATGACATTCCCTTTACAAAATCCATAGGACACCTCACTTTCTGTTTTTAAGTATAGCATATTAAGCCACAATCTGTCAAGTCCAAAAACTTGATCCCGCAAAAAGGAGCGTGGCAGGCTCCAAAAATTAGCACAGATTATAAAAATCTTGAGCACTTGGACACTCGGTGTCCAAGTCAGTAACAAAATGTAGAATGGGATTAGCCCAAAATGACCTAAACCGAGTTTATGTCAGTAGGCAAAAAAACCAATCTCCGAAGAGATTGGTCAATATGGTGCGGCGGGTACATCGCACAATCACTATTTTTGTGCTGGTTTTTCTTCCGGTTTCGAGCATTTGCATTCACCGAGGATACAATCAAAGTTTTTTTCGCCGTCGGTTTGTAAAGCTTCAAGCGGCGTTCTGCCACCCAAATGCAAAATTGGCGTTTTTAACCATTCTTTAAGCGCATCGCCGTCTTGCCAGCATTTTTGAAATGCTTTTACATGAAAAGAGATTCTCTCTTTCGGACCAATTGCCCGTTTCAGCACAAGATACATTCCTGCCAAATACCAGGAGCAATTGCTTTGCCTAGCGCAGAATTGCGTATTCTTTAATGCTCGGCCCGGATTGAAATAAGTGCGCGGAGCAAGAGTGCCATCCACTCTCGCGCCGTCGGCGATATAACATTCTTCTCCTATTTCGGAGCCGCCCATAATTCTTACCGCAACGCCTATCATTGTCCGGCTGCCGATTTTCGTCCTGCTTTTTTTCCCCGCGGCAAGATTTGCGATGGTAACAAATTCGCTGATGTTGACGTCATAATCGATGTAAGCATCTCTGATTCCGCAAGAGTGCTTCGCTTTCACACCTGTTCCGAGAAACGATCTTTCAATTACAGCGTGTCCTCGCGTGCCTATCTCGCAGTTGTCGGAAATTATCGAGTCAATGATTACGGCGTCGCCAATTTTGCAATTCGTGCCGATTTTTGGGTTATGGATGTCGTGTCCGATTTCGGAGTTGTCTCCAATATATCCTTCACCGGTTATTTTAATATAGTCTTTAATCTTAACATTGTTGCCGATGTATATTGTCCCGATGATGACGGCGCCTTTGCCTATTTCGGAATTTTTACCGATGGTAATGTTTCCGTCCAAAATCACATCAGGCCAGATAATAACGCCCTCGCCAAACCGGACAGAATCGTCGATATTATACCGGTCAGGCTTTTCAGGATAGGCGAACTTTACGCCAAATTTATACAGCTCCGCCCAACTAGTATCGTGGTAGCTTGAACTTCTTCGCATGTTACTCCTTCTTTTTCAAAGTCGTTCTAATATAGTTATATGTCGCAATCCAAAAAAAAGAAAGTGGTGGTAATCGGCGGGGGTACGGGGACTTTTATGGTGCTCTCGGCTCTAAAGGGTTACCCCTTGGATCTTACTGCTATCGTTTCAATGGCTGATGACGGCGGGTCAACAGGCATTTTGCGCGACCAATATGGCGTTTTGCCGCCCGGAGATGTGCGGCGGGCTTTAGTCGCGCTTTCCCAGGAAAGCGAAACATTGCGCAAACTTTTCAATTATAGATTTGAAAGCGGTGGACTGGCCGGATACAGTTTCGGAAATATTTTTTTAAGCGCATTAGAAAAAATTAAAGGAGATTTTGCCTCCGCGGTGCTTGAAGCTTCGCGCGTACTCAATGTCCGCGGCAGAGTATTGCCGGTTACTTTGGACAACGTAAGGCTCAATGCAAAACTTTCAGACGGCAAAATAATAAAAGGCGAGACAAATATAGATATTCCTAAAACCAAATTGCGCGCAAAAATAGAAAAAGTTTGGCTAAGCCCCTCTGCCAAAATTAACGCCGCTGCAAAGAATGCGATTTTGGAAGCAGATTTGGTCATCATAGGACCCGGCGATTTATATACCAGCCTCATACCAAACCTTTTGGTTAAAGGGGTTCCGGAGGCGTTAAAAAAATCAAAGGCAAAAAAAGTTTATGTTTGTAATCTTATGACTAAATTCGGAGAGACGCATGATTTTAAAGCGGAGGATTTTATAGGCGAGATAGAAAAATATTTAGGGCACGGCGGTTTAGATTATGCCGTTTTCAACAATAGAAAACCACACGCAAAAGTGCTTAAAAGATACAAAAAAGAAAAGGCGGAATTTATCGACCCCCCAATTGTTAGAAGCTCGGTTTCTAACAATAATAGTTCAAAATATATTTTTGCCGACCTTTTGGACGACGGGCCATTCATCCGTCACAATCCCCGCCAAAAACTCGCTAAAGTGTTAATTTCGTTGCTATAATACGAAAATGCGAGACAAAGAAATTGGGCGGTTAATAAAGCTGGAAGAGAGGCGGCAAAAGGACGTGATTAATTTAATCGCGTCGGAAAATTATGTTTCGGAGGATGTTTTGAAGGTGCTTGGTTCGGTTTTTACAAATAAATATGCTGAGGGTTACCCGGGCAAGAGATATTATGGCGGAAATGAAATAGTAGATAAAGTTGAAAATTTGGCGAAAGGGCGGGCATTAAAACTTTTTAGATTATCTTCTGCAAAGTGGGGAGTTAATGTCCAGCCCTATTCCGGTTCTCCCGCAAACCTCGCGGTTTATCTGGCACTGGTGCCGCTTAGGGCAAAAATAATGGGCATGTCGCTTCCGATGGGAGGACACCTAACACACGGACACTCTGTGAGCGCGACCGGCAAGCTTTGGAAATGGATTCATTTCGGAGTAGATAAAAAAACGGAGTTGTTAAATTACGATGAAATTAGAAAAATAGCTAAGCGAGAAAAACCAAAATTAATCGTTGCCGGATTCACGGCCTACTCGCGCATTATTGATTTTAAAAAATTAAGAAAAATTGCGGACGAAGTTGAGGCGCTTTTAATGATTGATATGTCTCATTTCGCCGGCCTTGTTGCCGGAGGCGCATATCCCTCCCCGTTTCCATATGCGGATATCGTCACGACAACTACTCATAAAACTCTGCGGGGGCCAAGGAGCGCGATAATATTTTCAAAAAAAGAATTGTCTCAAGCCATCGATAAAGCCGTTTTTCCCGGCTTGCAGGGCGGTCCGCATGTAAATCAAATTGCGGCTGTTGCAGTAGCTCTAAAAGAAGCGACAAGTCCCGCATTCAAAAAATATGCAAAACAGATTGTGAAAAATGCGAGAGCTTTGTCAAAGGAACTTAACAAATTGGGTTGGAGGATAATTTCCGGCGGCACAGACTCGCATTTGTTTTTAATGGATACCTGGGCGCGCGAGATTTCCGGAAAGGCAGCGGAAGAACTTTTGGAGAAAAAAGGAATCATAGTAAATAAAAATACTATTCCATACGATACACGCTCCCCATTCGACCCATCGGGCATCCGTGTCGGCACGGCCGCGGTTACAACCCAAGGAATGAAAGAAAAAGATATGGTGAAGATTGCGGAAAGGATCGATAGGATTTTAACAAAATCATGATCGTTGATGGCAAAAAATTGGCGGAAGAAATAAAGGCCTCGCTTGCGAGCGAGGTTTTAAAATTTGATAAAAAGATCAGGTTAGCGGTTATTCAAGTGGGCAACGACCCGGTTACCGAAAAATTTTTGGAGCAAAAAAAGAAGTTCGGCAGCGCAGTCGGAATTGATGTAAGAGTTTATAAATTGTCGGAGGAAATTTCCACGACCAAGCTGCGCGAAAAAATTTCAGAGGTAATTCATGTTAAAGAAAATACGGGAGTTATAGTCCAGTTGCCTCTGCCAAAACAAATTAACACCCAATATATTTTGGATGCGATAATTCCGGAAAAAGACCCGGACACACTTTCTTCAAAAAGTATCGGGCTTTTTACATCCGGGCGTTCTAAAATTTTGCCTCCGATTGTCGGAGCGGTTAAGTTAATATTAGAAAAAAATTCTGTGGAACCGCGTGGGAAACGCGCAGTGGTTTTGGGAGCAGGGCGTTTAGTTGGGAAGCCGGTTGCGGCATGGCTTATAAATCAAGGTGCTGCCGTAACTGTTATAGACGAAAATACTCTTGATTCTAAGGCATATACACTAAACTGCGATATTTTAATTTCAGGCGTTGGCAAACCGAATTTTATAAAAATGGAAATGGTAAAAGAAGGAGTTATTGCAATAGATTGCGGAACTTCAGAATCAAAAAGCAAAGTTGTCGGCGACATGGATCCAAAAATTTCTGAAAAAGCATCACTCTTTACTCCCGTCCCCGGCGGCGTCGGTCCTCTTACCGTCGCCATGCTTTTTAAAAATTTGGTGGAGTTGACGAAAAAATAAAACCCTCGGACACAAGTCCGAGGATGATAATTTATTCCAGCATTGGCACGCCGCTGATTGGTTTGCTTTCTTCGACTGCAATTCCAAGTTTTTCGGCTAAGTTTTTTACGCGCTCCGCAGTATGCTCGGTTTCTCTTTTGGCAAATCTTTTGAGGCAATCAGCATTATACTTGCTGAAGTAGTCCGTAATATTTTTTTCCAACGTTACAAAGTCAGGAATCCCGATAGAACATTCGAAGCGCGGGAAATCTTTTACGTAGGCGTATCGCCCAGCGACATTGCTACCGGCGGTCAATATGTTCTTTGCCAACTCCGACACATTTACCTCTTCTACTGTTTCGTGATCGTGGTATCTTGCCACCTTCATTATTTTATCTGAATTTTTGGGCGTTTCTGGATAATCGGCTATTCTTACTCCCATATATTCCTCCCTGTTTTTTGCTTCTCCCACCACCCTAGCACCGTTTGTTTTTAGTGTCAAGTGGGGTAAGATATAGCTATGTATCAAATTGACCTTTCAATTTTCCGCTGGCTCAATTCGTGGGCGGGGATAAATGATTTTTATGACTGGGGGATAATTTTTAAAGCCGAATATCTGCTCTATGTAATGATAGTAGCGGTTTTCGCATTCTTTGTGTTCGATAAAAATCAAACGCGCGTGAAATGGGTCATTGTACATGCTTTCTCCGCAGGAATTTTAGCGAGATTTATTTTTAAGCCGATTATAGTTTTAATATGGGACCGGGCTCGTCCATTCGCTGTTTTGCAGGGCGTTCATCAATTGATAAGCGAAAGCACCGGCGGAGCAATGCCATCGGGACACGCTGCCTTTTCTTTCGCGGTGGCTTTTGCCGTTTACTATTACTACCCCAAAACAAGTATATTGTTTTTTTTGGCGGCGGTTTCGATGGGATTGGCCCGTGTTGCTGCAGGCGTCCATTGGCCGTCGGATATTTTTGTAGGAGCGGTGGTGGGTATCTTTTCAGCCTGGCTACTTGAAGTTTTATTTAAAAAGCTACAATATAAGTAAAAGCCCAGAGGATAATTTGCCCGAGTGGCGGAATGGCAGACGCGCACGACTCAAAATCGTGTGCCGCAAGGCATGTGGGTTCGACTCCCACCTCGGGCACTGGTATTATTAAAATTATGGACCAACAAAATATACAAGAAAAACGAAAAGAATCCGTATTTTGGATAGAGCTGGACAGGATAGTGCCCAACCCTTATCAGCCAAGACGGGAATTTGAGGAAGGCGCGCTAAAAGACCTCGCTGAATCCATCAGGGAATACGGTGTTTTACAACCTATTGTAGTGACGAGAAAAGAAAAAATAGGCTCCGATGCGGGGTCAAGGTTAGCCGTTGAATACGAACTCTTGGCGGGCGAGAGGAGGCTCCGCGCCGCGAAGCTGATTGGGCTCGCACAAATTCCGGTCATCATCCGCGATGACACTTCAAATAAAGTGAAACTGGAATTGGCACTTGTTGAAAATCTTCAGCGAGAGGATTTGAACCCAATGGAAAAAGCGCGGGCGTTTAAAAAATTGATTGACGAGTTCGGGATGCTTCAACGCGAAGTTGCGGAGAAAATAGGCAAAAGCAGGGAAGTAGTTGCGAATACTCTACGTCTTCTTACTTTGCCGGGAGATATGCAGCAGGCCGTGGCCGAAGGTAAAATTTCAGAAGGGCATACGCGGCCATTATTGATGCTTACCGACCATCCCGAAGATCAAAAACAGCTTTATTCGAATATTTTAACGAGTAATCTTTCGGTCAGGGAAGCTGAAAGGGCGGCGAGGAGCATAGCTGTTGAGCGCGCGCGCGCGGCGCTTGACCCGGATACGCGGAATCTCCAGCAAAAATTGGAGAATGCTTTGGGCACGCGCGTTCACATTGAGCGCAAAGCCAAAGGCAACTCAGGCAAAATCTCCATTGAATTTTTTTCCGAAGAGGAACTAAAATCTATCTCCGACAAAATTCTCCCGACGCAAATTTCTATCGCGTAAAAAAACGCTTCTATTTTATCTCTTTAATCGCCACGCTTTCAACATTCTTGATTTGCTTGAGCGAGGTGAGGATTTTTGTGTGAGATATTTTTTTGTTTGGTAAAAAGCCGATTGTAATGCGGTGATGTTCGCGGGTAAGAGCGCCTGATTTTGTCCCGACAATGTTAATATTCAAATTAGAAAACACAGTTGTGATGTCGCGGAGAAGCCCTAACCGATCTTTTACTGTCATTACGGCTTCGAATTTCTCTTTTTTCTTGGCCGGCACCTCTAGAATTCCTTCTTTTCTTAAAAAAGACCTGATATGCCCTTTGGCTAAAGATGTCTTTGCGAATTCCAGCCAATCTTTGGTCGGTTTTTTGTTTTTTTGAGTCAATATTTCGACCGTGTCTCCGGAGGCGAGCTTATGCGAAAACTGGACCATTTTATTATTAATTTTGGCTCCGGACATTTTGTTTCCGATTTCCGAATGTACATGGTAGGCAAAATCGATTGGCGTGGCTCCTTCAGGAAGGTCTATTACATCGCCCTTTGGGGTGAAAACAAATATCCTGTTCTTAAAAAAATCAATTTTGAGCGCCGATAAAGTTTCGGCGCTTCCTCCGTCAGCATGTTCCTTCTGCCATTCCTGCAGCTGGCGGACCCATGCGAATTTTTGTTCGTCCATCTTTTTGGTGATCGCTTTTTTCCCGCCTGCTTCATAGAACCAGTGCGCAGCGATGCCATGTTCGGCTTCTTCATTCATAGCCTCCGTTCTTATATGGAAGCTTACAATTTTTTTCCCCGGGCCGAAGACATAAGTATGCAAGCTTTGGTAGCCGTTTGGCTTTGGAAGCGCGATGAAATCTTTTATATGGCCCGGAACAGGTTTCCACACTTTATGCAAAATACCCAGAGCTTTGTAGCACTCTTCCACCGAATCCACGATAATCCGCATGGCGATCAGGTCCATGATGCGGTCGAAATTCATTTCGTTCCGGAGAAGCTTTCTCCAGATTGAAAGAAGATTTTTGGCGCGGTAAACAATACGCATTTTTTCGATACCTTCTTTTTTTAACGCGTCTTCGATTATGGGTTTTAATGTTTTTAAATATTCTTCGCCCACCGCTTTTCTTTCTTTAATCTGGTCTTGCAGCCATTTGTATTCATCAGGATAAATGTATGGGAACGCCAGATCTTCCAATTTTGCTTTTATCTCCCACATTCCCAGACGGTCGGCCAAGGGAGCATAGAGTTCCAGGGTTTCGAGAGCAATCCTTTTTTGTTTGTCAGGCGGCAAAGGCCCAAGCGTTTCCATATTGTGTTTTCTGTCCATGAGTTTGATGATGACGACGCGGATGTCCTCTGCCAAAGCCAGGAACATTTTTCTTAATGATTCTATCGCGCGCTCTACACCGCGGTAGCGGACCTTGTCTACCTTGGTAACTCCTTCAACTAAAAAAGCCACTTCAGGCCCGAATTGTTTTTTTATCGTTTCTATTTTTACTCCTTGGTTTTCTACAACGTCATGCAGAAGTGCGGCCGATATTGTATCCGCATCAAGCTTTAGATGAGCAATGCTCAAAGATACGGCTATGGGATGGATGAAATATGGCTCTCCCGACTCCCTTTTTTCATGTTCATGTGTTTTCCCGGCAAATAGAAAAACAGGTTTTATTTTTTCTACCGCAGCTTCTTTATAGCCGAGTTCGGTAAGTTTTTTTTCATATTCTTCCCAAGACATTGTAATAATATTTTAGCGCGCGAATTATCAATTGACAATGACATGGTATTTGTTAATCTATAGCTAGATTTGAGAATTTTGATGCTAACAAATTATTTGCCGTGCGATCAGGAAGTGGTCAAGAATTGGCGTAAACTTCAAAAAAAATGGCCCGAAACCCTCGCTTCAAGGGTGCATATTTCAGACGAAGCGCTGAATAAATATGTTTTGTGGTTGAAATTGCAAGGCAAAAAAATAGAGCATTGGACTATTCCCGGGCTTTATCCGGCATCTGATACGGCTTTTGCAAGGTGGGTAATTGTGACCGGAGCAATCAATTTTGCTTATTGGCTTCCGGAATTTCCAAAAAAATTCGAAGTTGAAAATCCGGGAGGCAAAAATTTTTCAGGCGCTTTTGCAATGGACAGATGTTTTCTACGGGCTTTTGGGGAATTGCCGATTACTGCGGAGCTGCTTGAACCTCATTTTGAAAATTTGGAAACCGCACGGAAATTTTTTTGCGGAGTGACGGACATCCCTTTTTTGGAATGGCGCTTTTGGAATATCAGAGAGCTCATTGATGTTTTAAAAACTAAGTTTGCAGGAGACCCGATTAATATCTATGAAGAGGCCGGGTGGGACGCCGCAAGGCTAGTGACTTTGTTAGTGCATCGTTTCCCGACGTCCTTTGGCGGAGATGTTTCGGTGATGAATACTTATTTTCCACCATTAGATGAAGCATATATTTTCCGTTTCTATAAACTAGCCAAACTCGCTCCAGTACTTTATCAAGGTCGTGCCAAAAAAGAAGGAAGCACTCTTAAAGAACTTTCAAATATCGGGCAAATTGCCGCGATTGCAGATTACGAAATACCCAAAGCCAAAAGGCATCAAGGCGTTTTGGTATATAATTCCAAATTGGCTGCTAAAGTTGATTCAGGGGCTGTTATTCATAGGCATAGCCTTGATGAAATTGCTATTCGCGCCGCGGACACCGTAACCAACTATGAAATTTTAGAAAGATTAAATGAAGGCTTGTTTCTCGACCATCCTGCTTATTGGACCATACTTCCTCTCGATCTAATCGAATGGATTTCCGGCAGAGATTCCAAACAACCTCATCACCGTACGCCTACATCGGCGTATTGAAAGCCTCTTCGGGGGCTTTTTCTTTTTCTCCAGAATTTTCTGCGGCTGCGGCTTTAGCAGCCGCCCTTTCTTTTTGTTTTATATCTTCGGGAGATCCGGGGAGCGCCCAGGCGACGAAATCACACTTAGGCCATTTGGAGCAACCAAAGAAATATCTGCCTTTTTTGGA
>JAUSHV010000029.1 GCA_030648495.1 bacterium | reverse complement strand
TTGTTTCCTGACCTGTCGATAGCAGCAGAGCCGGTGGATGTGGCTAACATATCTTTGCCGTCAAAAGACCAGAGGCCGACTAAACCTTTTGAAAGTGAATCATTATTGATTTGTGTATTTACATGCAGAGTCCCACCGATGTTATAAAGTCGCTTTATTTCGTCTGGCGTCAGCGCCCTGTTATAGATGCGGACATCGTCTATTTGGCCGTTGAAGGGATCAGAAACTCCATCTTTATTGATTCCGATGTTCGTTACGCCTGTAGCGGCTCCTACCGTCTTAGTTGAACTAACATTAAATACACCATTGAGATAAATGGTAATCGTAGTTCCCGATTTCGTGAGCGTAATATGGTACCAAGTATTAGCTTGAAGAATGCTTCCAACAGTACCTGCCCCCCCCAGAAACGAGTTTATTGCATTTGTTGTTGCGTTTATAAAAAGCCACGAACGACCTGTACCAGTTCCGTCAAGTTGGGTTATAATATCTTGTTGGATTCCATTAAAGGCATTTGTTCTGAACCATGCCGTCGCCGTAAAATCAGTGGCGGCTGGGTCAAGGACATTCGAAGCGGTGGAAACATAATCATTCACCCCATCAAATTTTAGCGCCTGGCCTATTTTGCCGATGGCGCGAGTGGGGCCGTTGGTGAGGGTGCCGTTATTCGACTGGCCGGATTTGTCGTAAGCGGTACTCCCGGCCAAGTCGTTGTCGTTGAAACTCCAATAGCCGACGAGTCCTCTTGCAAGCGAGTCGTTATTTATTTGTGTATTTACATGTAGCGTCGCCCCGATGCGGTAGAGGCGTTTTATTTCGTCCGCCGAAAGCGCACGGTTGTAGATGCGGACATCGTCGATAGAGCCGTCAAAATAATTTCCTGCAACAGGCGATTCCGTTCCTAACCTTAATGATGAATCGCCGTTCGTTAAAGTTTTATCAGTAACGCTTCCGGTCCTATCTATACCATCAATATAAATCTTAAAAAAGGCAGAACCGTTTTTCGCTGCAACAATATGGTGCCAAGCTCCATCGGAAATGGCCTGATTCGATTCGGCAATCTCTCCGCTAGAATGTTTATTAGCGCTAACGGTATTATCGACGGTAAATACCAAAACAAACGTTCCGGCGCCTTTGGACATCAATACTTCATAAGTTGAGAAACTGCTTCTGTCTCTTTTTACCCAAAGACTGTACGTTAATACATCTCCCAAATCCAAACTGGAATGATCCCCCACATTCACATAATCATTACTCCCATCAAAATCCAGCGCCTGGCCGAGTTTGCCGATGGTGCGGACGGGGCCATTGGTTAGAGTTCCATTGTTGCCTTGCCCCGAGCGGTCGAGGGCGGTTAGGTTGGATATATCTTTTCCGTCAAACGACCAAAAGCCGACCAAACCGGAAGTTAGACTGGTATAATTGGGGTGTTGGAGGATGAGGCCTGCGTGAGCGGGAAAAGGAGATACTATGAAACTGGAAACTATAAAAACTAATACAAAAAACAGCGTCGAAACAATTTTAAATCTTCGGGCGGAAAACATAATAAAATTATAACATAGCTCTTAAAATAAGGGGGCTATGGACTTAAAGTATTTTCTTCAACCACTCTCCCGTGTAGCTATTTTTTGATTTGGCAATATCAACAGGCGTTCCCTCGGCAACGATCTTCCCGCCGCCATCGCCTCCTTCAGGCCCCATATCAATTATCCAGTCCGCGTTTTTGAGAACATCCAAATTGTGTTCAATAACTAAAACGCTGTTGCCTTTGTCAACTAATGCGCGCAAAATATTTAACAATTTTTGAATGTCATCAAAATGAAGCCCCGTGGTTGGCTCATCCAAAATATATAGAGTCCGCCCGGTCGCTTTTTTAGAAAGCTCAAAAGCCAATTTGACTCTCTGCGCTTCTCCTCCGGAGAGAGTCGTCGCCGGCTGACCCAATTTCATGTACCCCAAGCCTACCTCAACCAAAGTTTTTAAGCGCTCGGCTATCTGCGGAATATCTTTAAAAAATAAATGTGCTTCTTCGATAGAAAGCGCGAGCACATCCGCAATATTTTTATTTTCGTATAAAATTTCGAGCGCTTCTTTATTGTAACGCCTGCCTTTGCATTCCTCGCATTCAACATAAATATCCGGCAAAAAATACATTTCTATTTTTTTGACGCCTTGCCCTTCGCAAATCTCGCACCGCCCACCTTTTACATTAAAACTAAACCTGCCGGTTTTATATCCCCTGGCACGCGCCTCCACAGTGCGGGCAAAAATATCACGAATATGCGTGAATACGCCGGTGTAAGTTGCCGGGTTTGAGCGCGGTGTCCGCCCAATCGGCGACTGATCCATAAGAATTGCTTTATCAATATGTTCCAAGCCTTCGATGGTCTTGTGCTTTCCGGGCTGGGTTTTGGCGCCGTAAAAATATTTAAGAAGAGCACGAGCTAAAATATCGTCTATCAAAGAAGATTTACCTGAGCCGGAAACGCCGGAGACAACAACCAATTTTTCCAAAGGAATTTTTACATCAATATTTTTTAGATTATGTTCAGAGGCGCCTAAAATTCGCAGAGTCTCGGCGCCAGCGAGCTTCGCGTTTCGGGTAAGCGAACGTGAAGCCAGCACCTCTTTCCTCCCCGACAAATAATCGCCCGTCAGCGTTTTTGCTTTTAATAAATCTTTATAAGTACCTTCAAAAATAATTTTTCCCCCGTGTTTGCCGGCGCCAGGACCTATATCGATTATCCAATCGGCTTCGCGCATGGTTTCGGAATCGTGTTCAACCACCAAAACCGTATTTCCTAGGTCGCGCAAATCTTTCAAAGTTTTAATAAGCCTGGCGTGGTCTCGGGGATGCAACCCGATGGAGGGCTCGTCCAAAACATAGATGACACCGGTAAGCGATGAGCCGATTTGCGTGGCAAGGCGGACTCTTTGCGCTTCGCCTCCTGCTAAAGTCGTAGACTCGCGGTCGAGTGTAAGATAATCCAAGCCGACTTCGAGAAGAAACTCGAACCTCCTCACAATTTCTTTTAACAAAGGCTTTAACGCCGACATTTTCGCTTCGTGAATGCGTTCGGAAAAAAATTCTTTCGCGCTTTCTATGGTCATTGCGGAAACCTCGGCAATATTTTTGTCATTGCCTGCCCGTCCGTCAGACGGGAAAGTTACCGCCAACGCTTCCGGTTTTAATCTTTGGCCCTTGCACATGGGGCATTTCTCTATTTTCATGTATTTTTCCAGCTCTTCGCGCGTCCATTCGGATTCTGTTTCCTTCCATCTTCTCTTCAAATTTTCCGCAACGCCCTCAAATTTGCCTTTTTCGCCCTCCTCGAAGTCCGCCTTCCCGGGGAAGTCGGACTTCTTCCCGGGCGACTCTCCGTATAAAATAATTTTTTTTATTTTTTCCGGCAGTTTTCCGTAAGGCGTATTTAAAGAAAAATTATTCTTCTCTGCCAAGTCCGACAGTATCCACCAATACCAAGATTGCCGCCCAACCTTGTGCGAAGCGGCCGCCCACGGGCGGATGGCACCTTCCGCGAGCGTCAGATTTTCGTTTGGAATAACGAGATCAATGTCCACTTCCATCGTCGAACCCAAACCGGTGCAGTGTGAACAGGCGCCAAATGGGCTGTTGAAAGAAAAAAGACGCGGTTCTATCTCGGGCAAAGATATTCCACATTCGGCGCAGGCGAAATTTTCGGAGAAGAGCAGGTCCTGGCGCCCCGGTTGCCCTTTGGCACCCGGGTCGCCAAATCCGACAATAATAATCCCTTTCCCAATCTTAAGTCCTGTTTCAAGCGATTCACGCAATCTCGGCCTGTCCAATTCTTTATCAATAATCAAACGATCAATGACAACTTCAATGTTGTGCGCTTTTTTGGGGTCGAGAACTTTATCCTCGGCTTCCTCAAGACGCATAACATCGCCGTCTATTCTTACGCGCAAGAATCCTCCGCGGCGTATTTCTTCCAATACGCTTTTGTGTTCGCCTTTTTTGCCTTTGACGACCGGGGCCAATATCGAAACCGGTGCGCCGGTTTTCTGTTTAAAAATCTGTTTTAAAATTTCATCCGCGCTTTGTTTGGCCACCGGCTTCCCGCAATTCGGGCAATGGGGAACTCCCGCGCGCGCGAAAAGAAGACGAAGATAATCATATATCTCGGTTATTGTGCCAACGGTAGAACGCGGATTTTTTGCAACGCTTTTTTGGTCAATAGCGATTGCCGGAGAAAGCCCCGTGATAGATTCCGCGTCCGGTTTTTCTTTAACCCCCAAAAATTGCCGCGCATAGCTGGATAAAGATTCCACAAATCTCCTCTCCGCCTCGGCATAAATAGTATCAAAAGCCAATGAAGATTTACCCGAACCCGAAAGGCCGGTAATGACTACCAGCTTCCCCTTGGGGATATCCACATCAACATTTTTTAGGTTGTGAACCCTGGCTCCGCGTATTTTGATGTATGTTTGATCAAGCATGAATTTATCATTATACACAGATGTCAACCCCGACGCAAGGAGTCGGGGCTCCGACCGAAGCGTCGGAGGCACATAAGAAAAAGCCCCCGTTAAGAGGGCTTTAAGATCTATAAACTAAGTAATTTTTCAAGTTCTTTGGCTTTATCGCCGACATTGCCGGAAACTGCCAAATAATATTTTGTTTTGGGAAGCAACGCTTTCGCGACGTCCATTACATCTACAACATTAACGGGGTCAATATAATCCCTGAAGAATTCTTCGCTTTCACGCAAATCAAGGCCTTGCAACTCACCGGCTCCTCCGGACATAGCAATGCTTAGAGATCTTTCCATGTTTTGCGCAACTTGGGTTTTGTAAGTATTTTTGGCCTTCATAAGTTCTGATTCCGTAATGCCGTTTATTAAAATGTTATCAAGTTCGTCAAAGGTAAGACAAAGCACGTTCAGCATATTTGCCGGATCGCACCCGAAATCTATCCAAAAATTTCCCGCGTTCTCATAAGTGCTGATGCCCGATTGGATGGAATATACAAGGCCTTTTTGTCCGCGGGTTTTAAGAAATAACCTCGAGCTCATGCCGCCGCCCAATATATTTGCGAGCAGTGAGGCAACTACCCTGCTTTTTTCAAATCCTTTTTTTGTGCTGAGCCAGTCTTGCGGCAAAGTACCCATCGCGCATTTCATCTGCTTTAATTGATTTTCCTGCAAAAAAAGTCTGCTCTTGGGAACATAAGAAAAATCAACCACTGGCAATCGTGCCCTTTGCCCCGCCTTGTGAAAATCATCGCCAAAATATTTGAAAGCGAGTTCAAAAACTTTTTCCGACTTTATGCCTCCGGCTACAGAGACGACGATATTTTGCGGCGTAAAATATTTTTTATGATAATCCATAAAAGCATCGCGAGTAAGCGCTGATACCTGTTCGGGTGTCCCCGCAATATCTTCTCCATAAGGATGAGTGCCCCAGATCATTTTACCGTAAAGCTTGGAGATCATGTCGTCAGGATCGTCATCGCCGTGCGCTATTTCTTGTAATACAGCTCCGCGCTCCACCACTATATCGTCTTCCCTGAAAAGAGGATTTTTTATGCCGTCCGACAAAATATCGAACATGAGCTCAACATTGGACTGCGTATGTATAAAGAAACAAATCCGTTCATGGGACGTCATGGCATTCGTTATGGCGCCTTCCTGCTCAATAAGCCCGCTGATCAATGCTTCGCTCGGATATTTCTCACTGGCCTTATAAATCATGTGTTCCAAAAAATGTGCCGAGCCTATCTCGTTAGTCCTCTCAACGCATGATCCGCCTTTGATATGCACAGTAATCGCGATCAAAGGAGTCGCCATTTCTTTGTGAAATACGCAAAGCCCATTGGACATTGTCCATTTCCTAAGCATCATTTAACCTTTCAAATCTCAATCAAACCTAGCGCACCAGCCTAAAAAAACAAGCCCTGCTATCTACGGGGCTTGTGTATGGGCTTTCGCCATAGACCATCTATGATTTTTAATTTCAAAGCTTTCTTGCTGTCTATGGTTGCATTAGAGCTAAAAAGTTCAACAATTTTATTCGTATCTCTACCTCCGGAAGTTAGTATATAAATTTGTGTAGCATCTTGCAGCAAAATCTTGTGAGCAATATTAGTCAACTGTATGGCATTGAGTTCGGAATCTTTTTTAAATTCTGCAAATGTTTGATGAAATCCAAACTTACAATTTGGCGTAGCGAATTTTCTATCGCCGCCCTCTAAAATCAGTAGAGCGGCGGAATATACATGCCCATGGGCTACAGTATTTACGGTGGATTTGGCGTTATGCAAGGCGTGGTGAATTTCCAAAGCTGGCTCGGCACGCCCGCCATCGCCGGTAATATAAAATAAAATTGTCTCATCGGATATCTTATCTAGCTCTCTTAACGCTTTCTTTACTAATTTTGCAGAATATTTGGTAATTTCGCCGCACAAATAAATCTCGCGTTTTTGTTTTTTTAATTTAACCATTTGCAATCTTGCAATATCAAAATCTAAGTCTAAAATAGCGCTATGGCTATTAAAGTGCAACCTGGACAAATTCCCCAACTTCCTGGGGTATATTTTTTCAAAAACGGCGCCGGGAAAACGCTATACATAGGAAAGGCCTCAAACCTGCGCGCGAGGCTTGGTTCGTATTTTCGCCCACTTGGAAACTCGGCTTCCAAGTTGAATTATTTGCTTAAAGAAGCTAAAAAACTTAGTTGGGAAATTTTGAATTCTGAAGTAGAGGCGCTGATCAAAGAAGCTGAGCTAATTAAAAAATATCGCCCAAAATACAACGTCTTGATGCGCGATGATAAAAATTATTTTTATGTCGGATTCACGAAGGAGAAATTCCCGAAAATATTTTTAACGCATCAGCCAAGAAAAAGAACTCTCTCTGCCGATTTCCTGGGTCCGTTTACCGAAGGTGCCTCGCTCAAATCAGTTCTCAAAACATTGCGCAGAATTTTTCCATATTGCACTTGTAAAAATTTCCATAAACGGCTGTGTCTAAATGCTAGATTGGGAAAATGTTTGAAGTTTTGTTGTCTTGAAGATTCGGAGAAACTGATGAACCTTGCGGCGGGTTTTGCGGACTTTTCGGCACGGTCTCCGAGCGAAGTGAGGAGCGAAAAGGCCCGGCAACCCTCGGAGTCCGGCGCTGGCCGGGCGAGAATGAGCCAAAAGGTTGCATTAGTTTCGCCGACCGAACAATATCAAAAAAACATCTCCGCGATAAAAAAAATCCTTTCGGGGAAAAATAGATCTCTGGTTAAATCTTTAAAAAAAGAAATGCGCGAATTGTCCGGCACTAAAAAATATGAAGATGCCGGAAAAATAAGAGACCAAATCCATGCGCTTGAGAAAATTTTTGAGCATCGTATTGTCATCAAACAAGATCTGCCATCAGAAAATGCAAAGGCGATTCACGCGCTGGAATCAATACTTGGTGCGAGCAATATCAATAGAATAGAAGCGTATGACATCGCGAATATTGGCGGGAAATTCGCCTACGGCTCTATGACTGTTTTTGAGGACGACAAGATAAAAAAAGATGACTATCGGATTTTTAAAATAAAAACCGTGCAAGGCTCGAACGACCCCGCGATGCTCCGCGAAGTTTTGACACGCCGCTTACGCCACACCGAATGGGCTTACCCTCAAGTAATTTTAATCGACGGCGGAAAACCGCAATTGAATGCGGTAATGAGTGCGCTTAAATTGATGAAGGCACAAGTTTTGCAAGACCTTGCGCAGCGCGACGGCGCGAGCAGAGCAATTCTCCAGCAGGAGAATATGCGTGTCCTTGCAAAATTTGGTGCCAAGACAATTAAGCTCATCACCCTTACTAAAAACAAAAAGCATGTTGGCGACCATATTTTTATAAACGGGAGAGCCAACCCAATGCCGCTCGACCGCCTCCCTTCACCTCTCAAAAATCTAATCCTCCACCTCGACTCCGAAGCCCACCGCTTCGCGATTTCTCATTACCGAAAATCGCACCGCAAAAGCTTGACAAAACAATACTCAATGCGATAGGAATATAAACAGAAGGGAGGACAGTATAAATGGAAATCTTTGCATTAGTGCTACTATCAATTGCAGGGTTAACTTTGGTATCTTGCCTTGTATGCGCAATGATATCCGCTCTAAGCAATAATGAACTGTATCCTAAGCTAGGACTGGCGTCGTGGAATGGCATGTGCTTATTTCTAATCTTAGGCGTTTTTGTAGCATCTTTAAGTTAGGCCGCATATATTGTGCGGTTTTCTTTTTGGCCCACCAACTTCCATTTTTATTTTTTACCCTCATTGTCCGACACCCAATGTTGGACAGAAACAATATCTTCAAATTCGAGAAGTTTCCTTATAGGAGTTTCTTGAACAAAATCTCGATACTCTTTCTTGGTAAATTGATCAGCAATCATGTTGGTAACCAAAAAATCGTTCCATCGGTTTTCTAAAATAAAATCCTGAAAACTTGACCAAGGATATTTTATCTCTTTATGCCTCCAACCTCTTAATTCTCCGGGATTAAGATGAATATAGGCAGATAAATGATTAAAATAACTATTTTCATCAATGTGCCGTGATTGAAATTTGCCGCCGAATAAATGACCAGTGCGATCATACTTTATGTTTATGTATTTAGTATACGCATCACCTAATCTTTGCATATATTTTGAAATCCCATCTTTTTTGGTTGCGCGCAAAATCAAATGAAAATGATTATCCATGAGACAAAAACAAACAAGCTCTACATAACGTTTTTGTATGATTTTCTCGAAAACACTTTTGTCCAACCTTCGATGTTGGACATCAGATACTAAGCGTTCAATATGATACAAAACAGTGTCCCCCTGTAAAACCATTAGTAGTGTTAAAAATCTCCACCGATCGGAATCGTTAAAGAAAATTGGCCTTTTTTCCACTCCTCGATTAAAAACATGAAAATACTCTCCCTCTGCCATTTTTATCCGTCTCATTGACTGAATCTATCAGCATTCCGTATATCTGTCCAACCTTCGATGTAAGACAATTTATAGTCTTCATCGCCCACCGCAAAAACTTGACAGCATAATATATACATGCTAAAATTTTTTCAGAAGGAGGATACAATAATGCAAATATCTTTAGAAGTGACCTGCAAGAAAATAGGCTTTTGGCTTAGTTGGAGTGCTGTAATTCTGATTTTAGTTATCACGGTCTTATGGGTTTTAGGCGTCTTAACAGCAAGAGGTGATTCGGGCGCCGGGATGATACTCTTTTTTGTTCTTTCTCTTATGGGAACGCATTTCTATCTATGGCTCATTCCTATGTTTTTCATTGGCATCGGCATGGCAAAAGACGCGAGGGCCGAAAAGAACCTTGTCTTTTCATTCATTCGCTGGCTTGCGGCAGGGCTTGCAGTTTATATGGTTGCAATCGGAATACTATTGAAGTCGCTTCTATAAATAAGCGGCTTTTTTTTATCCATTGACTTCCCCATCCCACCATGCTAACCTTAAGGAATAATGCGTAATTTACTTCTCTGGGGACAAATCGCCATATCGGCCTTGTTAATCATAGTTATTTTGTTACAGCAAAAGGGCGTAGGTCTCGGCTCTACTTTCGGAGGCTCCGGCCAGATATATCGCTCAAAAAGAGGCCTGGAAAAAATACTCTTTTGGGGAACCTGTGCCTTGAGCGCTCTTTTCATCATTTTGGCTCTGACAAATCTTATCGTTAAATTTTAATATTTTCTTAAATTGCCGAAAATGCGTTCTGAAATATTTCTTTTTATTGCGCTCTTAATTATCGCACTGATTTCTTTTCTGGGGATAATTTCTGAGACCAACAAACAATTTTCGTTTGAGACTCCGGCATACGGCGGGTTTCTCAAAGAAGGCGTGATTGGCGCGCCTCGGTTCATTAACCCAATCCTCGCACAAACGGATGCCGACCGCGACCTGGTTTCTTTAATGTATACGGGGCTCTTGCGCTACGATGAAACTGGCGTACCGCAACCCGCTCTTGCGGAAAAATATGAAATATCCAAAGACGGTCTGGAATATAAAATAACTTTAAAAAATAAACTTTACTGGTCCGACGGCGAAAAACTTACGGCCGATGATATAATTTTCACAATTGGGCTCGCAAAAAATCCGCAACTTTTATCACCGCGGCGCGCCAGCTGGGAAGGAGTTGAAGTAGAAAAACAAGACGACAACACGATTTTATTTACGCTTAAAAAAGCATACGCGCCGTTCCTGGAAAATTTGACTCTGGGCATCATCCCGCGGCATATTTGGGAGCAAGTGCCTATATCGCAATTTCCTCTTGTGGAACTGAACATCAATCCTGTGGGAGACGGGCCGTATAAACTGAAGTCGGTCAGCCGGGACTCGATCGGCTCGGTCAATTCGGCCATCCTAGAAGCGAATGAATATTTTGTTTTAGGGCGCCCTAATATCAAAAATATTGAGGTAAAATTTTATCGCAATGAAGAAAATATTGCTACCGACCTCAAAAACGGGACTATAGATTCAGCAGGAGGTCTTTCACCAAAATACACGGCAGACCTGATAAAAACACTGGGTCAAACAATAAATATTAAATCAATAAACTTACAAAGAATAATCGCCGTATTTTTGAACCAAAGCTCAAAGCAAGATTTCGGTTCCATAAACGTAAGACGCGCGCTAGACATGGCCGTAGACAAAAAAACATTGGTAGATAATATTTTAGACGGTTATGGAGAGACAATCGCCGGCCCCTTGCCCAAAAGCATATTCGCAAATAATACGAGCGGGGCTCCGAGCTTCGATATAAACACTGCGAAAAAATTATTGTCCAAGCAAAAAAGCCCACTCTCTTTTACGCTAACAACCGCAGAGACTCCTGAATTGGTAGCGGCGGCCCAAATGCTGAAAGACATGTGGTCAAAAGCAGGAGTGAATGTGGATATAAAAACTTTCAATTTGAGCGATTTAGAGCAGTTGGTTATCGGGCCGAGGCGTTATGAGGCGTTTCTTTACGGAGAAGAGGTTGTCGGGCAGACGCCGGACCCATTCGCATTTTGGCATTCGAGCCAACGGGCGCATCCGGGATATAACATTGCGCTTTACGCGAATACAAAAGTCGATAATCTTCTTGAAAATGTGCGGAGCGTGCAAAATTCCGAAGAACGGATAAAAATATATGCCGATATCCAAACAGAGATAATCAAAGATATGCCGGCAGTATTCCTTTTTTCTCCTTCCTATATTTATGCAGTACCCTCAAATTTGGGCGGTATAGATATAAAAAACATCAATACGGGTTCCGAACGCTTCTCCGCTGTATATAAATGGTATCTTGAAAAACATTATGTCTGGAACATATTCAAGTAAAACAAAAGATATTTCTAGAAGGCTTGCGGGCGATATGGAAAGCATGTTTATGAGCATTTCAGACTTGAAAAAGGATGAAGTTTTCTATACTGTATATCGAAATTTAGAAGTCGTTGGCGGGAAAATAAAATATGACGTGACGGAAATGCCTGCAGGAAATGTGGCCGATCCTTCCTCATCGGCAGGCGGGGAATTCAGAAAAACATTCGGCCATTACCATAAAAATGAATTGCCGGAAATTTATGAAGTTCTGGAAGGACACGCATATTTCTTACTTCAATCTTTCAATGAAGAACCGGCTACAATTACTGAGGTTTATCTTGTCGAAGCATTGAAAGGCGAAAAAGTAATTATTCCGCCGAAATTCGGGCACTTGGCAATAAACATAGGAAGAAGTGAGCTGGTATTGGCAAATTGGATGGGCCTTTCGGAATACGATTACGAACCTTACAAAAAATATCATGGCGGATGCTATTACGTGTTAGACAAAGGAGCAAGTATTGAATTTGAAAAAAATAAAAACTATTCGCATGTTCCTGAACTTAAAAAATTGAAATTGAAAAAAAATCTGCCCGAGCTTGGATTGGAAAAAGATAATCCCAAGCCGATTCTGGATCTAAAAAACACTCCGGGAAAAATGGACTGGCTTATCAATCCGGAAAAATATAAAGACCTTTTAACAATTGAAAATTTATATCGAGAGATTTAAAAAATGCCCAGGTGGCGGAACTGGAATACGCGTACGGCTCAGAACCGTATCCCGCAAGGGTTGAGGGTTCGAATCCCTCCCTGGGCACACTTCTTCGCTAAAGCTACGAAGTGCAAGCAAAAAATTATCAGCTCCGACGTAAAGTCGGAGCTCCGACCAAAGCGTCGGAGCTAACATTATTAAAAAAATTAAATAAAAATTATGCCGCCAAGACCACAATATAATAGACCGCAGGGACCGAGACCTAGAATACGAACATTAAATGACGAGCCTATCGGTTCTAAAAATCCGCCGGCGCGCGTGGCACATAGCCCGCAAACCAATGCGCCAAACCGCCAACATGCCAATACTCCGAGCCGGGGGCGTTCGGACCGCAGCCCTCGTTCGGTTATCCGCCGCAATGCTGACGCGGACAGAAAATTTTATAAGGAAGGGTCGCTTACCGGGCATGAACCGCAAGGCCACGCCGCGGCCTTAAAACGCGACACAGTACACTATGTCCCATTGGGCGGCCTGGAAGAAATCGGCCGCAACTGCTCATTCTTTGAATATAACGATGAGATAGTCATTATTGATATGGGCATTCAATTTCCGGCGGAAGAAACTCCGGGCGTGGATTGGATTATCCCCAACACCAACTACCTTGAGAAGAAAAAGAAAAATATCAAAGCGCTTTTGATAACCCACGGGCACTACGACCACTTCGGCGCTGTTCCCTATGTTTTGGAGCGCCTCGGAAACCCGACAATTTACGGCACTCGCCTAATCAGAGAAATTCTTCAAAAGCGTCTGAACGAAATGCCGAACGTCCCAAAAATGAAATTTATTGAAATAAAAAGTCACGACACCGTCAAACTATCCGAACATTTTACGGCCGAATTCTTCGGCGTAAGCCATACCATACCGGACACTACGGGCGTTGCCCTCCACACTCCCGCCGGCCTTATGGTTCACTTTGCAGATTTTCGGCTTGATTATGATCAGGCAGATACCGTAGAGCACCTTCAAGAATTTGAACGGCTTTCTAAACTGGGCATCCATACATTATTTTTAGACAGCACCAATGCGGATTTTGAAGGACACTCGGTTTCAGAAAGAGTAGTTGAGGCTAATCTTGAAAATACTTTCAAAGAAGCCAAGGGGCGCATTATTCTTTCAACTTTTGCTTCAATGATCACGCGTATGGCGGAAATTATTAAAATCGCAGAAAAGCTTGACCGTAAAGTTATCATCAACGGCCGAAGCATGAAAGACAACTTGGAAATTGCGAGGTCGCTTGGATATATAAAATATAAACCGGGCACAGTAATTCAAGTTGAAGAATTGGATAAATATAAAGACGAAAAAATACTTATCCTCTCAACCGGCGCTCAGGGACAGGAAAACGCCGGGCTCATGCGCATTGCAAACAGCGAACACAAACATATTCATATCAAACCCGGCGATACCGTAATTTTTTCTTCGTCTGTCATCCCTGGCAACGAACGCGGCGTACAAACATTGAAAGATAATTTCTCGCGCCAGGGCGCAATAGTAATAACCAATAACGATTTGGATATCCATTCTTCAGGGCACGCGCCCGGCGACGATTTGACGATGGTTGCCAAAATTTGCAAGCCACAGTTTATTATTCCGATACACGGCTTCTATTTTAAACGCGCGGCAAATATCCCAAATATGCAAAAAATCGGAATTGGCAAGGAGCGCGTCATTTTAATGGATAACGGCCAGGTTGCCGAATTTGGCAAAAACAGTATTGCGGTCACCCAAAAAACCATTGACGCGTTTTATGTAATGGTAGACGGGCTCGGCGTGGGGGATGTTAAAGAAGTGGTCTTACGTGACCGCCGGATGCTTTCTCAGGACGGGATTTTCGTTATCATCGCGGTGGTTGATGCAAAAACCGGACAAGTAAGAGGCTCTCCTGATATAATTTCACGCGGATTTATTTACTTGAAAGAATCTAGAGAACTTCTCAACCAAACCCGCCAGCTTGTCAGGCGCACCGTGGAAGAATCCACCCGCAATATGCATCCCGTGAACTTGGAACATGTCCGCGACAATGTCCGCGAACGTCTGGGCTCATATTTATTCCGCCAAACCAAACGCCGCCCGATGGTACTCCCCGTGATTATTGAGGTATAATCAATAAATGGCAGAAAATCGCAAACAAATAGCAGTAAGCGGAATACAGGCGTCGGGGAATCTGCATATCGGCAATTATATCGGTGCGATAAAGCAATTTGTTGAACTACAGGACAAATATAACATGTTCGTTTTTGTCGCGGACCTGCACGCCATTACCGTTCCCCAAGACCCGAAAAAACTGGGAGCGCAAACGCTTGATGCCGTTTACACTTATCTTGCCTGCGGCCTCGACCCGAAAAAAACGACTATTTTTATCCAATCTCACGTTCCCCAGCACACCGAGTTAGGATGGATTTTGAATACAATAACCCCGCTTGGCGAACTTGAACGAATGACGCAGTTTAAAGATAAAACAAAAGACCAGACAAGCATTCTTGCCGGCCTCCTCAACTACCCTACTCTTATGGCTGCGGATATTTTGCTTTATAATCCCATCGCTGTGCCGGTCGGAGAAGACCAAGTACAGCACCTGGAGCTTACCCGAACCCTGGCAAGAAAATTTAATTCCAGATTCGGAGAAACATTCAAAGAACCGAAGGCTCTTATTCAAAAAGATGGCGCGAGAATAATGGCCTTAGACGACCCAATAAAAAAAATGTCTAAATCCGGAAACGCAAATAATTTTATCGGACTTTTGGATAGCGAGGCGGAAATTCGCCGCAAAATTAAAATAGCTGTCACGGATTCAGGCAAAGAAATTAAATATGACCCCGCAACAAAGCCTGCAATTTCTAATTTACTTATAATTTATAGCCAAATGGCCGGTTTAGATATTAAAGAAATAGAAAAAAAATATGTTGGCAAAAGCTACTCCGAGTTTAAGGCAGACCTAGCTGAAGTTGTACTCCGCGCACTTAAACCCATTCAAGAAAAATACAATAAATTTGCCAAAGACAAGAAATCTGTGCTACAAATTCTTAGAGATGGTGCCGCTGAAGCTCGCAAAGTTGCGGAAACAACAATGGAAGGTGTCCGCGCTAAAGTTGGGTTTCTAGAAGCTCTTCAATGAGCTTCTTTTTTTCGTCCAAAAGTTCAGGCAGGACAGCCTCAATGTTCAGCCTTACCAGATTTTCTGTATTGGATATCCGTAAATTAAACCACCAATGCGGATATTCAACTTTAAGGCCGTCCAAATAAGAAGCTTTGCCATCCGCAAAATGGGCGGCTATTTTATCTAATGCTTTGTCTTTGTTTTGTACTTTAAAATTAATTTCCTCTGATTTTGCGTATCGCAAAAGTGGTTTTATAAGTTCGCTTAAAGTTTTTGTCTCGCCGCGCATTAAATCCAAAACTGCAAGCGCACCAAAAATTCCTGAGTCGCAAAAGAAAAAATCTCTGAAATAATAGTGCCCTGAAAGCTCTCCTCCAAAAATTGCATTCTCCTTGCGCATTAACGGCTTGATAAATGCATGGCCAACGCGAGATTCAACAGCTTGGGCACCGTTTGCTTCAATGGTTTCCTTTACAGCTCGGCTGGAACGAACATCATAAATTGTTTTCTCGCCTTGCTTTGCATATTTTTGCGCCAGAAGCGCGGTAATAATATCTCCTGGGACCGCGTTTCCTTTCTCGTCTTTGAACATGACTCTATCCTCGTCCGTATCAAAAGATATTCCGGGGATTTTTTTGCCGGAAATAAGCTTTGTAATTTCTGATTTAAGATTTGGAAAATTGGAAGTCAGAAATTCAATGTATTCGGATAGAAAATCTTTTTTAATGATAGATGGAGTAGAATTTTTCTCTGCCTCTTCAGTCCGCGCTGCCGATGCGAAAATTCCCCTCATAGCATCGCCCCTTATTTCTTCCATCCCGCCTCCCTCGCCAATCGGCATGGCGCCTTTTTTAGAAAGCTTGAGGCCATTGAACTCCATGGGCAAGTGCGAAGCTGTAATCATCGCTCCTCCGTCGGCTTTCAAAATATTCACAGCAAAATAATGCATTGGGGTTGTTGTTAGTCCCGCATCGATTATTTCTACGCCCTCATCCGTTAAACCGTCCACAAAGGCCTCTTTCAGCGTCGGCGAAGACGATCTGGCATCAGAACTAACTATTATTTTTAATAATCTACCACCCGCGCTGCCTAGTCTTAAATACCTCGCGAACGCACGCGCAATCTTATAGCACGCGTCTTCGTTTATTTCCGCTGGATAAAGCCCACGAATATCGTAGGCCTTGAATATTTTCTCACTCCACTTTTTCTCCGCAATTTTATGCATTACTTTATTCTATAATTTAGACCTATTTTCAGATACTTGACATAATCTTTAAAATATGATACACTTAACGCAAGATGGCTTGACGCTATCTGGCATAAGGGAATTGGCCCTTAGTCTACTTCTTTGACAAGAAGGAGGATTTATGTTCAGCAAAACTTTCCTAACCGATTCTAAGGCCTTCGCCTTGGAGATAACCAGAAAAATGGCTGAATTGGCTCTTGGAAAAAAGCTAATTATTCGAAGGGCGGACATTGATCCTGCACGAATAAAATCCAGGCCACAGGAATTGTCTGCGCCGGTTCTCTCACGAGAGACTATCGTGGACTGCATACTTCAAGAGGAAATTTGGGGGCTTCGAAAAGATCTGGATGATACGATCGGAACGAAATATAAAGTCGTATCTGACTTGAAGGTGGCAAAATGCGACCATGAGTTTCCGGCAGAAGAAGGATCCTGGCACTTAGATTCTGGGGAGCTCACAATATGCAAATTGGCCAAGGGTGAGATCGAGCTCTCCAAAGAGGTGTTTATTATCAAGTCTCGATTCACCATTTCAACGGAGGGGTCTGGAACTATATTAGAACTATACAAGCCTGGCCCAGTTTTATTCAAAAAAGTTGTCTGAGTTTTCCTTTCCTGCTGCCGGGGACCGTGTGCCTCGGCGGTTTTTTTATTTCAAAAAACACTCATTTTAACCAATTACCGATTAATCTGCTATAGCAAATTAATTTGCATTTCGGGAATGAGTTTGCTAAATTAGAAAAATGCGCAAATTCGAATCCTTTGGACCGACGTCGCAAAAAATACTGCTATTGCTAATGGCTGGGGCTTCGCTTTCATTAACTCGCTCGCCAAGCGGATATTTTAAAGTTTTAAAAGAAATAAGCAAGGAGTGGAACAAAATAAATAACCGCGCATTGCACAGTGCCATAAAAAATCTTTATAAATCTAAACTTATTGATGCAAAAGACAATCATGACGGCTCCACTATTCTAATTTTAACCAGCCGCGGCAAATCCAAGGCGCTTACATATAAAATAGATGAAATCAAAATACAACCAACCAAAAGGTGGGACAATAAATGGCGCGTTGTTCTTTTTGATATTCCGGAATCTAGAAAAAGGGCGCGCGACGCCCTTTCTTTAAAATTAAAGCAGGCGGGATTTTATAAACTTCAAAAAAGCGTATTTGTGTCTCCTTTCGAGTGCAGCAAAGAAATAGATTTTATAATAGAATTTTTCTCTTTGCGACCATATGTCAGAATAATTATCGCAAATCATATAGACAACGAATTTCATCTTAAAAGAATATTCGGCATTTAAAATTGTCCGAGCTAACAATTATTTTCAGAACCTTACCATCTGCGTCGCTAAATCTTAAATACCTCGCAAACGCGCGCGCAATCTTATATGCCGCGTCTTCATTGATTTCCGCAGGATACAGTCCGCGGATATCATACGCCCCAAATATCTTCTCACTCCACTTTTTCTCCGCAATTTTATGCATTAATTAATTGTAATATTTAGCCCCATTTTCAGATACTTGACAAAATATTTTATTAAACATATACTATAACTAGTTTTTAAGTCTAAGCTGGTAAAGGAGTCGCCATGAGTGAATGTAAACAACTATACAGCGCAGCACAAAAAAAGCCTACAAAAAGACAAAGAAAAAGGCTTGTATTAGATCTTTATGGTTCTTTAAAAAAATCTATCGATGCCTACGGGATGGGAAACATGCCAGATTCTGTGGATCAATGCGTAAAAGAGTTGCAGATAGCCGTGAAAGACAATGTCATTTCGTATGATGAACTCCATACTAGTTTTGAAGAAATCCAAAGAATGGCGCTAAAAAGTAAGACTCTATATTATCAAAGCGCCATTAAAGAGATTCGAAATATCGGAAGCCCGCCGTGGACTGGTCACGTCAAAGCCATGGCGCGCGCAATCCTGCAAGGCATAGAAAAAGCCGAGATCTCCTGGGAAGATCTTGGTGCGAATAAAGAAGAATTCTCTGATCTCGTGCGTACTTATCCGCAACGATGGGAAGAAAAAGATAAGCGCCGACCTTAAGCCGCCGACATCGATATGCCTCGGCGGTTTTTTATTTTAAAAATATTCTCCGAAATCCAAATTACCAATTTGAGCGCTATAGCTGTCAGATTTGCATTTTGAATAAGATTGCTTATAATGATGGAAATGAAAATCGAGCCGCGTTATAGCGAGACAAGATTAGGACCT
>JAUSHV010000019.1 GCA_030648495.1 bacterium | reverse complement strand
GCCTACACCCAATCCCCACAAAAGCGCCTGCCAAGCTTCGTCGCACTCTCCAACGCCGATTGCGTCGAGCACGCTGCCCTTCAAAATTTCCGGCGCGAATGTGCAATGCGGCCCACCCATTATTTGGAAAATTTTTTTGCCTATTTGCCTTTCCATATTTTTTATCTGGCGAGCAATTTTAAGATATTGGATATGTTCGCCCGTCATGGCAGAATACGCCACGACATCCGGCTCAAAACGCCGAATTTGGCTCTTGAGCATGCCATCGGAGTAGACAAACAATTCCACTTCCACATCGGGCAAATGTTGCTTCGCCAATGCAGAGAGCAACATCACCGACATCCGTTCCGTGCTCAACACGTTGAGCATCACAAAAGCGATTTTCATTACTCCTCCTTTTTTTTAGTGAGAGTTTTTGCTGAATTTATCTCTTTTACTAAGGTGTCGAATTATTGTTTTGTGAGCTTTGCGGATAGCGATTCTGGCGAACAAAACAATAATTTGACGCGTCATAATTTAGTTGTCAAAGATTGGTTCTAGAACAATATAACAGTATCTGTGCATTTTTGTCAAACAAAAAAGAGGTCTGCTTATCTAACGATAAAGCAAACCTCTTTGTTTTATTTTTCAACCTCGCCTATCGGAGAACTGTTCTCCGTTTCAAAAAGGATCCGTACCGGCAAATTGGGGCGTGAGTGCCCCAATTTCTTTGGGAGACATTTTTTTGCGGCCTAAAAGAACGAGCGCCGCGTTTACAATATCCGGCACTCCCGGATAATAAAACCTCTCCAAGGCCGGACTGCACGGAATATGCGCATTCGGCAAAGCCAATCGCACGACTGGCTTTCTTAAATCTCCGAAACAATCTTCGGAAATTACCGCGGAAATTTCAGCAGACGCGCCGAAAGATTTCCAACCGGTGTCTAGCACAATCGCCCGACCAGTTCTACGAACAGAACGGCAAATCGTGTTAGTGTCCAATGGTTTCAAGGATGACACATCCACAACTTCCGAGTCTATCCCCATTTCGTCTAAAATTTTGGCGGCCCGCAAAGCTTCGGCTACTATAAATGAGACGGCGATAAGACTAATGTGCGCGACAACACCGGTGCTTTTTCCCTGCCGACATAAAAACGCTTCGTGTAGCGGCAAAGAAAAATAATCATAACCTACGTCGTGTCCGCTCTCGTACAAACTCCGGTGTTCTATAAAAACAACCGGAGAATTTTCCTCGATGGCTGAAATTAACAGACCCTTGGCGCGATACGCGTTTGAAGGCGCGACCACTTTGAGCCCGGGAATGTGCGCAAAAAGAGAATGCAGGCATTGCGAATGTTGCGCCGCGTTGCCCCAGCCCCTGCCAACAATAGCCCGAATGACCCACGGAATTTTAATTCCGCCGCCATGCATTTCAGACCACAGCGCGGCGTGGTTGACGATTTGATCCATTGCCAGATACAAAAAATCATTTCTGGCGTGAATCATCACCGGTCGCAAACCCGCCAAAGCCGCTCCGGTTCCGCAACCGGTAATCAATGCCTCCGAAAGCGGCATTTCCAAAACTCTTTCTGGAAATTTTTTGGCGACGGGAAGCGTGGTACCGAAAATTCCGGAACTATCGGTAACACCTTCGCCAAGAACAATAACTTTCTCGTCTCGCTCCATTGCCTGAAGCATAGCTTCAGCGATGGCGTCTTTAAATTTTAAAGTCCGCATTTTTCGCCTCCATTCCCCACTTCAGGAAAAGAACTTTCCTCGGCAAACTTCACAGCCGAGGCGATTTCGGCATCTACATCTTTGAGAATCATCTCAAAATCCAATCTAGACAATGTCCCGCGCGATAAAAGATAATTCTCGAAAGATTTGACAGGACACCTTTTCTTCCACCTATCAACTTCTTCTTGGGGCCGACCCTCTAAAAGAGAGTCAGAAAAAAAAGTATTTTCCAAGTGCCCTCGCCAGCGATAAGTTCTGGCTTCAATCAAGGTAGGACCGCCACCTTGCCGGCAAAAATCAATCGCGCGCTGGCATCTGTTATAGACATCCAACACTTTGTTGCCATTAATTCGTATCCCCGGCATTCCGTAAATTCCAGCTTTCTCGAAAATATTGTCTCTCGGCTGTCGCGCCAACAAAGGCGCTTTTACCGCGTACAAATTGTTTTCGCAAACAAAAATAATGGGAAGTTTCTTTAACGAAGCGAAATTGAGCGCCTCGTGGAAAACTCCCTCTTCACAAGCGCCATCGCCAAAAAACACAACCGAAACTCTGTCGGTTTGCGTCAGTTTAAAAGCCAACGCCACGCCGACTGCCATGGGAATTTGTCCGCCTACTATGGCCGACGTGCCCATAAAGCCAACTGAAGTGTCTATGATGTGCATAGACCCGCCGTGGCCTTTACTGCACCCCGTAGCCTTGCCATATAGTTCCGCGAAAAGGGCTTTCAAATCTCCTCCTTTGGCAAGGTAATGCCCGTGCCCGCGATAAAAAGAGAATACAAAATCATCATTTCGTAAGCTAGCGCAAACACCGGCCGGTATCGCCTCTTGCCCAATGCATAAATGAACAGGACATTGAATTCTGCGAGGCGTTTGCGGATAAATTTCCGCGATTTTTTCCTGCGCCCGTCGAATCCGAAGCATATTGAAGTACAATTTAATCAATCGCTCTGTACTTAATTTTTCCCGCAATTTTTGCCTCCTTTCAGATAAAATTTACGTTATAGGGAGGATGTATTACCTCCCATAGATAGCGGTTAGTTTCATCCATCCTGCAATTCCTGCGACAGTCGGAAAGATTGAAACTTTTCATCGTTTCCCACTGCTCCCGCCTTCTCTCCCCTTCCCAAATTTCTCGAAAAGATTGTTTATTAATATTTCCGAGATAAAATCTTCTGTCAAGAAGATGGGCGGAACAGCTGTACACCGACCCGTCCGCCATAATATGCGCGGACGCAAAAGGCATCGCCATACAAACATTATACGGCCTTTCTTCCGAATATTTTTGTATTGCGTTGGAACGATACTCCACCGCAAAATTGTCCGACGCGATTGCCTTGAGCTCTTTCTCTAACCAAGAATAATTTCCATACAAAATTTCTTTATACGATTTGGTCACACTTGACGGCTGGTGGGAATACGGCTTGACGACAAAAGCATCGAGTCCGATTTTTTTTAGCGTTCTCGAAAGTTTTTTTAACTCGCCGATATTCCCAGGAATAATGTTACATTTTTCATCAATTCCTGGCGGTAAAAGAATGGCCTGCGCGCCAATCCAGCAA
>JAUSHV010000042.1 GCA_030648495.1 bacterium | reverse complement strand
AGCAGATATTTTTATTTTGATATTTCCCGACAGTGCTACTAAAGAGTCTTTTGCGGAAATAAAAAAATTAGGCAAGGACGCACGCAAATATATTTCCGAGAAATTAAAGCGGAGACAGATACCGAAAATTTCCATAAAGCTGGATAACGGTACGGACAAAGCGGTCAGGGTTGAAAAATTGCTGGACAGCGCGGTTAAGGAATAAAAAATAGAAGATACAGCTTGAAAAAACAGCGAAAATGATAGAGAATATATAAAAGTGCGGCCAGGTAGCCAAGTGGCAAGGCATGGGTCTGCAAAACCCATATACAGGGGTTCGATTCCCCTCCTGGCCTCAGGTCTGGGCCTGCCCGGATTGCAGGAGCGAGACAGGCCCTCGTGGCGGAATTGGCAGACGCGCGTGGCTTAGGACCACGTCCCGCAAGGGGTAGAGGTTCAAATCCTCTCGAGGGCAGATGTTTTTTTGAAAATAAATAATGCGGCCATGGTTTAGTGGTAGAATGGGTCCTTGCCAAGGACTCGACGCGAGTTCGATTCTCGCTGGCCGCACAGGATTGAAAATAGTTTTTGGAAAAAAGCCCCCGTGGCGGAACTGGCAGACGCGCTCGACTTAAGATCGAGTGCCGTAAGGCGTAGAGGTTCAAATCCTCTCGGGGGCATATTATAAATATAAAATCAAAAAACGTCCCGATATAATCGCGGACGTTTTTTGATTATTAAAAAATAATTTTTATTTAGAACTGGCCAACATCGGTCGGTATACCCTGACCGCCTACTTGGAAAGTAGAAACCAAGGCAAGCACCAAGCCCCAGATTGCAACCATCGCGAAAAGTCCGATAAGCCCCCATATTATATAGGCTCTCCCCGTAGCCGCTTTTTCCTCGTCTCCTCCCGCTGTGATGTATGTGATAACTCCCCAAAGGAAGACTACGGTCGCTAAAATCATCAAGATCGGGATTATCAAATTGAGGATTGTTGTTACGACTCCGAGAATGCTCGTTATGTCAGCGGCAAAGGCAAAATGTGGAATCGTTGCTGCAACCGAAATCGCGATTTTAGTTAAAGTTTTTTTGTTCATATTTAATTTGTTTAAACTCCGACGCTTCGGTCGGAGCCCCGACTTTACGTCGGGGTTAACCCTTTAATGCTCGACCAATGCATCAAGTATAGCACGAATTCTTAAAAAGCAAATCAGCAGGCATTGCCGCCTCCTCCGCCTCCGAAAAAAGTGCTGACTGCCGCGTTTACTATTCCCCACATGGCGACCATGACGAAAAGTCCGATAAGCCCATAAATCATAAATTGTTTTCCGCTATCCATTTTTTTCTCGTCTCCGCCCGCCACAACATATTTCACTACTCCATATAAAAATACAACCGTGGCCAATATGAAAAGCGCGGGTATTATGCTGCATAATACTCCCTTGGCCGCGTCTATAAGACTTGCAAATGTTGCTCCTGAATTATTCATATTTATTAATTAGCCGACCGAATTAAAAAAGTTTTGTAAAATGCCGATAATGGCCGATACGACAGTCATGATAACGAGGCCGGTAAGCCCCCAAATCATATGCCGTTTGCCTACCGTGCGGGCTTCCTCGTTGGATGCTCCCATAATATATTCAACTACGCCGTAAAGAAAAAAGATCGTAGCGGCGGCAAAGAAAAAAATAGTCAACGGTTTAATTATATCCAATTGAACTACACTAATTATCTCGTCTATAGTTTTGGCGCCGGCCGAGAACGGCACAAGCGCCAAAACCAATGCCCAAATAAATTGAGGCATAAAAAGCGATTTATAATGTTCCAACATTGGTCGGTATACCCTGACCACCTACTTGGAAGGTAGAAACCAAGGCAAGCACCAATCCCCAGATTGCAACCATCGCGAAAAGTCCGATAAGCCCCCAGATGATGTACCCTCTTCCGGCTTTGGCCTTCTCTTCATCTCCTCCTGCTGTGATGTATGTGATAACACCCCAAAGGAAGACAACGGTCGCCAAGATCATCAAAATCGGGATAACAAGATTCAAGATTGCAGAAACTTGTCCCAAAATACTTTGCACGTTTGCCGCAAAAGCAAAATATGGAATCGTTGCTGCAACTGAAAACGCGATTTTAGCTAAAGTTTTTTTATTCATATTGATTTTATTTAAATTAATTTTTTAATTATATAATTTATAACTTCTAAATATTCGACCTTTGAAGCTATTTTTAAGACAGATTTTTAGCAAAATTGACTACGGCACTTGCGATAACGGAGGCCCCTACAATGATTGCCGTCCCGATTACAGTGTACCAAAACACTTCTTTGGCTGTTTTAAGCTTTGTTTCGTCGCCACGCGCCGTTACGAACAGGAATCCGGCATAAAGAAGGAAAATGGTGGCTACAGGTATGCCTATTTTCAGCATAAGTCCGGCGATTGCCTGGACCACTGTACCAAAATCATTTGCCTTAATAGGGTTTTCGAAGTCAAAAGCATAGGCATTCAAGGCGCCTAACCCTAGGGCTAGTATAGCATAAACGGCTCTGGATAAGTTGTGGATAGCTCTCATATAGGTTATGACCCGATATTTTGGGCAAAATTGACTACCGCGCTCGCAATGGCATATGCTCCCACTATTATGGCAGTTCCGATGATTGTATACCAAAATATGTCTTTGGCGCTTTTAAGCTGTTGTTCGTCGCCGCGAGATGACACGAAAAGAAACCCTGCATAAATAAGAAATATGGCCGCCAAAGGCACGCCTATTTTAATCAAAATATTGGCTATGGCCAGAACTACCTGTCCAAAAGAGTCAAAAGCAATTGGGTTCTCAAAAGCATAGGCTATCATAAGGATATTCTAGCAAAGGCCCTGTTTAATTGCATCCACAGCTATTATCTTCCTATGTCCCAATGATCATTACTAGTTCCGGGATTTTCTCTGGTATAAATATAACCACTAGGAGCTCTGTATTGGGCCGACCCAAACGAAGGCGGATTAATGCGTATATAACCGTTTGCGGGGTTTGTAATATAGTTATTTAATGCAGTGGTTTTGCCGCTAATATCGACTTTTGAGCCATTGAGATGGCCAGCAGTATGTCCGGGTTCTGTTCCTCCGGTTATCTGAACCGTACAAGTAGGACATTGTTGTTTTAATGAATTAATTTCATCAATGGTGGATTGCTGCATTCCGTCTAAACAAGTTTGCGGACAATTAGCGTTTCTGGTGACTCCAGCCGCAAGCTTTGCTTGGGCCTCTGCGTCTGTTAAGTTAGAGCGCCCATTATTATTGTTATTATTGACAACACAGGTGCCGTTAGAACATGTTTGTCCTGCAGGACACCCTGATTTGCAGAGATTATTATTGTTATTATTGTTGTTATTATTGTTATTGACGGACTTGCCAACTTCAGGACAACTTTCAATACTTTTCCAACCGGCCGTAAATCTACCTTCCGCCAAAGTCGCAATGATTGTGCTTATGATGAGATAAGCGGAGAAAGCGATGAGAATTCCTATGATGCCGTTCCAAATAAGTGCTTTGCCTTTTTCACGCAAACTTTGGTTGCCTGCGCTTATCAATATCATTACTCCGCCGACTAACAAGGCAACGGTAAGTACGGGGATTGCCAAGTCAAACAAAGCAAACCAAACAATATTTTTTGCCAAAGGCCAGATATCACAAGGCGTGCAAGGAGCGTCAACGCAAGGAACCAGCCCCGCGGCGTTTGCGTGCATGGCAGAAATCAAAATGACTATGGCGAGCAAAAGAAATGTTATTTTTAAATATAGATTTTTTGGTTTGTTCATATTTTTTGGTTAAATTTAGCTTTTGCTCTGTCAATGGATTCCCTGATGGTTCCTTTGCCCAGTGCTACGTCTTCAATAAGGGCTCGCAAGATATTTTCCGACCTGTCCGGATCCGGATTAGGCCACAGGTTAAGGGCCAATATACTTCCCGCAAATACGGATTTTACCGAGTCGCCCGAATAAGCCGGCAAGACATCGCGGCGCGGAGATACGTCGTTTTTGGTTTTGGCATAAGCTGTTGAAATATCTTTTGAGGTAAGATATTTGGCCAATGCCCATGATAAGTTTTGGTTTTTTGATGCTTTAGGCACGGCCAAAGCATAAAGCACGCCGGAAGTTATCGGAACAACGTTTTTTGAAAGCTGGGGAAGGGGAGCCACGGCAAAATTAAGGTGCGGATTTTGTGTTTTTATGATATCAAAATCGCGGTTCCCGCCGAAATACATTGCGAGCTTTCCTGCAGCAAACATATCGCGCGAATCGGGAAGCGCCGCCGACCAGCTTTGAGCCACTTTCGCGGGATTGGCAAAATCAGAAAAGAAAAGCAACGCGGATTCGGCAGGGCGCAGCTGTGTGTTTTTAAAACCATCGGGCAGATCTCCAAATACGATCTCACCTGCCTGGTTAAAAATCGGGTCGCCTGACTGCAAAAGAAGCGCAGTAAGAATTGTTGTTGCATTTTTTATATTTGAGGCTCTTCCCAAAGCTGCGCCGGAAATCAGAATATTGCCGGAATCGTCTTTTTTGGTCATTTTTCCGGACAAGTTCAAGACTTCATCCCAAGTTACGGGAGGCAGCGTTACAAAGTTTTCCGTGAATATGTCTTTATTAAAATAAAGCTGGAGAGTCTCGGCATAGATTGGTATTCCCATGACTTCGTTTTTTGGGCCGAGAAAAGTTTGGGCAGAGTCGATGAATTGCTGGCTAATTTCCCGTTCCGTCATTGTGATGGCCGGTGCGGACGCAAGTATATCTTTGTGTTTTTTAAAAAAATCAGAAGGGAATACGATAAGATTCGGAGATTCGCCTCTGGCGACGGCGTTTAAAAGCTCGTCTTCAAAATTAACAGGGTTTTTTTTTGTATATTTGACTATAGAGCCGCGGTAGGCTTGCCCGAAGCTATGAAAAACATCGCTGAAAGAATCTTCACTGTCAAAGCCCCACATGATTACCGTACCGCCGCTAGTAAAACTTTCCCGGAGTCCCGGCAAAAATCCTGTGAGTATCATTATAGCGATAGTTACAAGGACTATGGCGCCTACTATAACTCCTACCTGAAGATAATTCGTAGTCTGCATATTATTCTTTTTTGGTAAATATTAAACCGTAGTGATGGCTGCCGGCGGTAAATTCTTTTGCAAAAGTGAGGCCTTTCGGCAGGATAACTGATTTTATTTCTTCTTTATTTACTTTAGAGGACGGGATGGGGTGTAATGGGTCATCGTCGTTCCATTCTATGACTAGCAAGCTTCCGCCGGGGCGTAAAACTCTTATAGCTTCGTCGATAACGGCGCTTTGATCGGGGGCTTGGAATAATATGTTAGCAATTAAAACTTTATCAATACTCATGTCCCGAAGTCCGCTACCCCGCACGGTTTCAAGATCGGCTCTTGTCGGCTCTACGTTAAATAGATGAAAAAGTTTAACCTTAGCGCGGGTGGCCTCAAGCGCTTCGGGGCGTATGTCGAAAGCGTAAATTTTTCCGTTTGG
>JAUSHV010000014.1 GCA_030648495.1 bacterium | reverse complement strand
TTCCGCCACGAGGGCATAGACTTGAGGCGCGGGCGGGAATTGAACCCGCGTATAAGGGTTTTGCAGACCCTTGCCTTACCACTTGGCTACCGCGCCGCACTTTTATATATTCTCTATCGAATCGAGCAATTTTTCAACCCTAACCGCTTTGTCCAGTCCATTGTCCAGCTTTATAGAAATTTTCGGTATCTGCCTCCGCTTTAATCTATCGGATATATATTTGCGCGCATCCTTGCCTAATTTTTTTATTTCCGCAAAAGACTCTTTAGTAGCACTGTCGGGAAATATCAAAATAAAAATATCTGCTGTCTCGCCTGACTCGCTGATTACGACGCGGGTAACGGAAATAAAAGCTCCTTCGGGCAAAAGGCCTGCGGCTTCACGGGAAAAAAATTCGGCCATCTCATGCTCCAAAAATGACGAGAATCTTTCTTTTTGATATGCCATTTTGTTTTTAAAAAAAGTTTAAAGCTCTCCTCTAACCTCTTCTTCCAAGAAAGCCTCGATTGTATCTCCGACCGCAAGAGCGACAGATGAATCACAAAAGGCTCCGAATTCGTCGGGCGCGGCCACTTCTCCGACATTTGCCCGCCCGCTTTGAATATTTCCTATCTTGCCGTAACCTATTTTATTTTCTCTCCGCAAAATATCATATTTGGCGTTCTTTTTGAGCGCGCCTTCGGCAACCTTTCCGCCAACAACCTGTCCGTCCTTTTCTCCCTTAAATAATTTTAAAATTTTTGCTTTTCCGAGAACCGTCCTCTTGATCTCTGCGGGCAATATCGAAACCATGCGAGACTTCAAGAAGCTTGAAATCTCATAAATTATCTGAAAAGATGCCATTTCTACCCCCCTT
Organism: bacterium; assembly: GCA_030648495.1. GTDB lineage: Bacteria > Patescibacteriota > Minisyncoccia > UBA11713 > 2-01-FULL-45-33 > 2-01-FULL-45-33. The sequence goes on along the minus strand of JAUSHV010000014.1, from coordinate 7,838 downwards.
CGTTCCGCCAAATCTTTCACATCCTGTGAGATGCTTGTTTTGAACGCCACAATGATGGAATTTTTTGCGGACGAAACCAGCTTAACATCGTCCAACGAAACTTCGCCTGCCTCTATCCGCAAAAATTTTATTTCTATTTTTTCGCTTTTAATTTTCTCTATTTCATGGCGTATTGCTTCGCCCGAGCCAAAAACATCGCTCTTGATGACAACTCCCAAAACAACCCTTTTCCCTTCTTGTGGTGTTTTTGCGTCCTGTTTCGCGTTCGGCTTGGATTGAGCTTCTTTGAATTTCTGAACTTCTGTCGAAGCTTCTTTTTGCGAGAAAAATGCTTTAAATTCTATACCTACTTGCGGCAATTTGTCGAAGCCTACAACAACCACAGGAGAAGAAGGTGCCCCCAAGTCTAATGATTTTCCTAAAAAATTTTCCAAAATACGCACTTTAGTTTGTGCTTCGCCGGCAACAACATATTCGCCCTTTTTCAATGTACCTCCGCGAACGAGCAGCGTGGATGTATTGCCTCGCTTTTTATCAAGGTGCGATTCTATAACAACGCCGAAGGCAAATTTTCCTGAATCAGCGGTAAAATTTTCGAGCTCCGCCATAAGCAATATTGTCTCCAAAAGTTCATCTATGCCCTTACCTTCTTTAGCGGATATCTCTGTAAACGGAACGTTTCCGCCGCGGCCTTCCAAAAAAACCTCTTCTTTAGCAAGTTCGCTCTTTACCCTATCCACATCGGCGCCGGATTTATCTATCTTGTTTATAGCTACGATATACGGGAGCGAATTGGCTTTTATCGCGGCGAGAGCTTCCTTAGTCTGCGGCTTGACGCCGTCATCCGCCGCGACTACCAAAATGGCAATGTCAGCGACTTTGGCTCCGCGTGAACGCATTTTTGAAAAAGCTTCATGCCCGGGAGTATCCAAAAAAGTTATCGGCTTGCCGTTGTGCACGACTTCATACGCGCCGATATGCTGGGTTATTCCTCCTGCCTCCCCGGCCGCCACATTTGATTTTCGGATATGGTCGAGGAGAGTAGTTTTTCCATGATCAATATGCCCAACAACCACCACAATCGGCGGACGAGTCACGGAATTTTGAGTTTTAGTCTCATTACTCATTTAATCTATATTAGACCAAAAAAAACGGCTTTAATCAAGCCTGACGAGCTTCCCCTTCGGCGAAGCAGGCAATAAGCCTTTTTGCGGGTTATGCAGCAGCATCCCCGAGGACCGCATCAGCGGTCGCGAGGAAAGCAAAAAGGCTTATTGCCTGCATTGCGCTACTTAGCCTCCGCGATAGCCTGAACCTCTTCTCCGGTAAGCTGATAGTTCGATTTTCCGTTCTTTATGAGTTTGGCATAGACGCGGTTCATCTCGCGGCCGTAAAGCGAAGAGACAACAACCCCGTCATTACTTTCGTTCAAAAGCGCCAAAGCAAAGCTTTGGTCGCCTCCTGCGCCGGTACCCGAAAAAGGATTGTAACGAACAAGCCCGACTCTTCGAAGATCCCTGGGCAATTCTTCTTCAACATCTTTTACTCTTTTAATTATCTCTTTCAGCGCCTCCTCAAAAGCAATTTCGTTCCGGCGCAATTCAAGCAACACTTTCTCCATATCGGTATTTCCGCTTTTGAATATCTTTTTTAAATTTTTCTTTACCCCGAAAATCCACACTGCAAACAACACGTCGAAAATAAAAAGCGCGGCAACGAAATAAAAAACATATTGATTAAAATATTTCAGAAAAATAACCATTCTTCTTTATAGCACACATCTATCCTCTGGCATAATGTCTGACTACGCGCAAAAGCGGGATAAAAAGAACAAGAGCATAACCCAGCCACAGCGACCAATATGTAAAAAATTCTGAATTAAATTGATATGTGACCAAAATGTCTAAAGCAATGCCGACAACGACAAAAATCATCCCCAAAAGCAAAGCGTTGGAATAGCCGTAAATCGGCGTGTATGCCGACAAAAGATAGGCCATTATACCGGCAAACACGGCCACCGCTAATTTCATCCATGTAAATTGGTTGTACCACGGGAGCACCAAAGATATCACGCCGAACATTATCAGCCACCAAGAAACCGCCAAAGTAAGAGCTTTCTTATAATCTAAATTAAAGTCCATACTCCAATTATATATTAAAGCTTAGATTTTATCTTGTTCAATATCTTCTTTACTTTTACGAGCGAGTCCCAGTCGTGAATGGAAATGGCTATGCTATTTTTGTTGAGCTTTTTCAACTCGGCGATTTTCTTTTTTATTTCTTTTGCCGGAAGTGTGTCGCTTTTGGTCAAAAAAATGTATTCGGGTTTTTTAATTAGTTCTTTGTTGAAGGACTTTAACTCATTGTGAATAGTTTTGTAATCTTTTTTAAAACTCTGCGACTCGGCAGAAATTAAATGAAAAAGAATTTTTGTCCGCTCAATGTGGCGAAGAAATTTTGTGCCGAGCCCTTTTCCGGCGGAAGCTCCTTCAATAAGCCCCGGGATATCCGCGAGAATTAACTCATAATAAGTTCCCAGATTCGGCTCAAGAGTTGTAAAAGCGTAATTGGCCACTTTGCTCTCTGAATTTGTAAGCTCGTTTAGCAGGCTCGTTTTACCGGCATTGGGGAGGCCGACCAGTCCCACATCGGCGATGAGCTTCAGCTCGAGATGAAGATTAAAATGCTCGCCCAAAAGCCCTTCCTGGAAACGGAAAGGCGTAGTAAGCCTTGGCGAGCGAAAAAGAAAATTGCCCTTTCCGCCATGTCCGCCTCTCGCGACGAGCCTCTGCTCGCCAACTTTTAAAATTTCTTGAGGAATTGCAAAAGTATTGCCGCCAAATTTTTGTATAATAGTTCCTACGGGAACTTTTAAAATTAAGTCTGGACCGTCAGAACCATCGCGAAATTGGCCTTTGCCGTCTTCGCCATCCGTGGCTTTGATATCTTTTTCGTATCTAAATTGGCCAAGCGCGTTGAGATTTGAAGCCCCTTCAAAATAGATACTCCCTCCGTTTCCGCCAGAGCCGCCGGCAGGGCCAAAACTTTTTAAATTTTTATTAAAAGCAACGGCGCCCTTGCCCCCATTCCCCGCGGTAACCGTAATTTTTACTTCGTCAATTAACATGGCTTAAGATTAGCACAAGAAAAAAATAATTATTTCTCGAGATCAATTATCTCATCTATCCGGATTTTGGAAACGAATTCCGGAACATGCGAAACAAGTATCATTGCTCCCTCAAACTTGTCGAGTGCGGAGGCGATTACCGGAATATGTCTGAAATTGATATGATTTGTCGGCTCGTCCAAAATAAGCAGTCCCGGCTTTTCGAATACCAATTTGCAAAAAGCCACGAGACCCTTTTGGCCTTCGGAAAGATGGCCAATTTTTGTGCGTATCACATCGGCGCCCAGCAAAAAACCGGAGGCGACGGATCGCATTCTCTCCTCATTTGGCTCATCCATTGAAGAGAGTAGGGAGCGCTGAACCGTATCTTCAGAATTAAGCATTGAAAAATCCTGCCTGTAATAACCGATTTTGATTCCTTCACTGATTGTAATTCCTTTCGCTTTGCCGCTGACGATTGATTCTAGCAAAGTGCTTTTGCCGATGCCGTTCGGCCCCTTAAGCAACAAATGTTTACCGCGCCAGAGCGACATATGCCTTTTAGAAAAAGTTATTATCTCCCCGCGCGCGTCTTCCTGAGCGGGAATAATAAACTGACGGATTGATTTGTCTTCTTTGCGCACGTCCACTATTTTTTCTTCAAGCTCCGCCACTTTTTCACGCATGCGCATTGCGACATTTCGCATCTGTCCGCTTTTGTGCCCAAAAACATTCGCCTTGTCTTTTTTCTCCTGTATTTCTTTAGCAATCTGAGCATTCCGCCTGTTTTCCCTTTCAATTCTGGCGGATATTTCTTTTACAACCGCGAAATAATTGCCCGAATACTGCTCAACCTTGCGCGAATGCACATCAAGATAGAGCACCCCGTCTGTGAATGCGTTCAAAAAATCGGCATCGTGCGAAATGACAATTAGTGTTTTTTTATAATCAATTAAAAATTGCGTGAGGTGCGAAATTCCATCTTTATCCAAATTATTGGTAGGCTCGTCCAAAAGAAGCAAATCGGGGTCTTGTATCAAAGCCGAGGCAAGCAAAAGCCGCGCCTGCTGTCCTCCTGAAAAAGTTTTTATGATTCTATCCTTTGGTGCTTTCAAATTTACCGCTTTGAGAACAACTTCAATTTTCGGGTCAATATTATAAACTTTATTTGAAAAACATTTCTCAAAAAACTCTCGCACCGAAAGCTGGAGTTCGCCGGACAAAATTGCCTGCCTGGAGTGTGCCGTTGTTAAATCACCTGCCACATTCACCTGCCCCCCTGTCGGTGCCAAAGTCTTCGTAAGCAAAGCAAAAAGGGTGCTTTTACCGGCGCCGTTCTGACCCATCACGGTGGTTTTTGAACCTTTGCGCAAAGAAAAACCGACCTCGTCTAAAATAGGCTTTGTCGGCCCATATTCAAAAAATACTTTATCAAATGAAATAATTGTTTCTGTTTTTTGCATATTGAAATTGTTGAAATACCAGACATTTATTTTTAACAAATAAAGTGGTATTAAAAAATGATATTCTGCTCCGAGCAAAGGAAAACCGCTCCGACTTAAGTCGGAGCGGTTTTCCTCCGCAGCGCTTAGACGCGCGAAACGTTGGTAGCCGCAGGGCCTTTTTCGCCCTGGGTAACCTCAAAGGTGACTTTGTCGCCAACCTTCAATTCGTCATATGTTACGCCTTTCAACTCTTTCGAGTGAAAAAACAGATCCTTTTCCTCGCCTTCGCGGGAAATGAATCCAAATCCTTTGGGCGTAAGTGTCTTGATTGTTCCTTCCGACATACGATTTGTTTTTAAATTAACTTATACTGCGAAACTCGACTTTGTTTCCGTGTTCTTCACACCCGCTTAGTCTAGCATACATATATTAAAAACTCAAGCTACTCATAGTTTATGTGTTTGGGCGTGGATAAAGTTCGTGTGCATGGCCTTTAATTGACTTGCTCCAATTTTACCAAAAACTGTATTTGCCTCCTCGGATGCCAGCCTGAATTCCATATCTTCCGCCAATACTGCGGGGTGCACCTGGAAAGCGCGTTCGTTCCAGCCGAGTAAATACAAACCCGAGAGCCGCCGGACGCGCGAAAGTGCCACATAACCCTGCCCATATTCAAACACGTCCCGGAGGTCCATCACCGCCTCGTCCAGACTCATCCCCTGGCTTTTGTGAACCGTGATAGCCCATGCGAGGCGAAGCGGTACTTGCGTTATTCGCGCGAGAATTTTCCCTCCTTCCTCCACCGCCCAGGTTAGCGCGCGAACTTCCACCCTTCGTCCGTTCCGTAATTTAACAATCGGACAATCGCTGATTTTTTCAACCACGCCCAAAGAACCGTTCACATAGCCCTCCTTCGGATTATTTTTTGTAAACATTACTGCTGTTCCTGTTTTCAAATAAAGTTTTTCGGGCGAAAGGCATCCGCGCTTCAAAGCTCCGACGAGCACTTCATGGCCGGAAGACGACATAGCAAAAACCTCCGCCTTCCCGGGAAGTTTGGAAAGAATCTCATCGTTTACGCGGTTAACGTCTATATTGTGTGCAAAAAGTTTTGGAATACCCGTTGGCGCGCGGTCTCCCGTAATTATTCTTGTTTTAATATGAGACAAATGTTCAGATGAAAAAGTATTTTTCCGCACGGCCGAGAGCAAAGCCAGATATTTGCTGTCATCCTGCCTATGTTGTTCAGTGAGATAACACACAACAAGCTTTGAACGCTTCCACGCTTCGGAATCATACGCAAAACGCGGCTCGCTGTTATCAACAAAAATTGTCTGCTCGCCCTTTTCCCTGTCGCCTTTTACAATAGGCGGCAATTGGAAAAAATCGCCTACCAATACTACCTGCAATCCGCCGAAAGGAGCACTGTTTTGTTTAATTTCCCTGCATACCGCGTCTATCATTGATAGAGCGTTGGGCGGAAGCATGGATATTTCGTCGATAATCAAAATCCTCGCGCTCATCACGCGCTTTACAATATATTTTGTTGAAGAAATCCTGTCGAGCTCATATTCATCCAAATGCGTTTTAATTCCAATTCCGCTCCAGGAATGAATCGTCATTCCGCCGATGTGCGTCGCCGCGATTCCGGTTGAAGCGGTAATTGCGGGCTCCGTTCCTTTTGCGCGGAGGTACGCCACATATTCATTTATAGTATGCGTCTTGCCCGATCCGGGTTCGCCGGTTAAAAAAACATTTGCTCCGGTCTTCAAAATTGAAAGCGCCTCCTTTTGAGTCATAAGGATAAAGGTAGCATCCGGCAGACCAAATTGGAATATAAAATTATTTTTTCTTTTTTGAATCGGTTGCCCTCTTCACTGCTTGTTTTAGAGTTCCAGGTTTTACTATTTGAGGCGCTATGGATTGAACAGGTTTTTCGATTGCGCGCAAAATTCTGTCGAGCTTTGCGTTTAGTACCTCGAGCTGGTGCACAACATCCGCGTTTCCGTTGCTTTTGTTGCTTTCAAAGTTTTGTCTCGGTGGCGCTCCGCCAAAATCATTTCTTGGAGCTCCGCCGCCAAAATCACGTCGCGGCTGTCTGTCGTCGCGTCCTCTGCCGCCGCCTTCCGCGTCTCTCATTTTTCCAAAACAATTATTACAATAAACCGGTTTTTCTCCGGTCGGCCGGAAAGGAACCTCGCAGCTCTGGTTGCAATTACTGCATATTGCCTTATGCATTGTTATCTCTCTATCTCTGGGCCTAAAACCGCCCCTGTCGCCTCCGGGTCTGAAACCGCCCCTGTCATTGCTTCTGTTAAAATTTCCCATATAAAAATTGGTTAGCCATTATGCGTCAAGTATACATTGTTATTGTATAAAAGTCAATGATTCTCTATAATAAAGAATATGCGCTTATCGCCAAAGAGTCGAATATTTATCGTGATTTTCTCTGGTGTTCTTATTGCCATTTTGCTTTTGTTCGTATCTGTATCTTCAATCTTAAAAAAATCCAACAAGGAACAAGCCCCTGCCGTACATTATTTGCAAGAAGAAGAAGCTGTTGTTATTAAATCGGAAGAAAAAATTGAAGTTCTTCCCGTTAAACCCGTGCTCTTTGAATATGTGGAAGCGATTGACGGATGCGGGCCATATTTTGAGGGCCCTTGTTTAAACGCTCGCTCCGGACCGGGCCAAGATTATGACGTAATTCTGCGCTTGCGAAATGGAATGGTTCTCAAGGTTGGTGGCATGGTAGAGCGCGACGGAAAAAACTGGTACAAAATTAAATTTGATGAGCATATCCGCTACCCGGAGCGCGTGCGTGGAGATTTTTATGTGGCAGCTGAATATGTGCGCGCGCTTTTAGATGAAGGCGACCGCGACATTACGGACGTAGGAGATATTGCGTCGAGTACAAAGCGCATTATCATAGACCGCTCCGAACAAGCGCTTTACGCGTACGATGGCGATGAATTATTTATGCAAACAAAAATCTCTACAGGCCTTGAGCTTACCCCGACTCCGCGCGGCGCTTTCACTATTTTCAAAAAAACACCCAGCCGATATATGCAAGGTCCCTTGCCGGGTATTAGTGATCAATATTACGACCTCCCCGGTGTGCCGTGGAATTTATATTTTACAGAGCAGGGCGGGGCGATTCATGGAGCATACTGGCACAATAAATTTGGACAGCCATGGTCGCATGGCTGCGTAAATTTGCCTCTTCCGGAAGCCAAAAAACTCTACATATGGGCGGATATCGGCACCTCAGTGCTTGTGCGGGATTA
>JAUSHV010000004.1 GCA_030648495.1 bacterium | reverse complement strand
ATTACGTATAAAAAAAGCTATGCCGCTATAACTTGTACCAGGCCCGCCGTGTCGGGCCTTTTTTTATGCATTTTTTATGCAATATGCTACAATCAACAAATGGAAAATAATCAAACAAAAACAGGCTTGCCCGCCGAAAAGGCGGGGCCAAAAGACGTATTTTTACACCTTTTGGCAATTATCATGCTCTACGTAAGCGTAGGCAGTTTTATCGCACTGATATTTCAATATATAAATATCTGGCTGCCCGATCCGGCACTTGAGGGAAATTATTATTCAATTCAGTCGGCTTACGCCTCTATGCGCTGGTCTGTCTCGATACTTATTGTGGTCTTCCCCGTTTATTTCTGGTCAAGCTGGTTTTTGAATAAAGAATACAAAAGCGAGCCCGTAAAATTGGAGCTAAAGGTCAGAAAATGGCTGCTTTATTTTACGCTTTTCGCGATGGCAATAATTATAATCGGAGACTTGGTTACTTTAATTTACAATTTCCTGCAAGGCGAACTGACCGGAAGATTTCTTTATAAAATATTGGCTGTGCTTTTGGTCTCCGCCACGGTTTTCAAATATTATCTGATGGACTTGAAACAAAGCGCTCCGTATAAAATATTTGCTTACGCAGTTTCGACGGTTCTTTTAGTAGCGGTCGTTGCGGGATTTTTTGTAGCCGGTTCTCCACAATCGGCACGGCTCATGCAAATTGATAATACTAGAGCGCAGAATCTCCAGGAGCTACAAGGTCAAATAGTTTATTACTGGCAGCAAAAAGGATCTCTGCCTCCAAATCTTGAAGCGCTCCGCGACAGCATCAGCGGATTTGTGCCTCCGCAGGACCCGGAAACTGGAGCTCCGTATGAATACAATACTAGAGGCGCGCTTGATTTCTCGCTTTGCGCCGATTTTGCTTTACCGAACCTGCAGCAAACTTCAAGAGAGCCCATGCCAGCTGTGCCTTACGCATCTAAGCCGTATTCAATCGGGGGCATCGGCCAAAACTGGGACCACGACGCCGGCCGTGCCTGCTTTGACCGAACGATAGACCCGGATTTCTACAAACCTGCGCTAAAAACTCAATAAGGCTTGACAATATAGCATCTAGTGTGCTATATTGTTTTTAGGAGGAGCACATTGTTATGAGCAGTCTAATAGGATTTTTCTTTAAACGCCCGATGCTGCTTATGCTTATAGCAGTAATCTGCTTTTGCGCAGTGGCCTATTGGGTACTTGAATTTAGCAGTCTTGCCGATAAAGTAATGCCTAAAGATAAAGGATTTTTGTTCATATTATTTTTTATAGCTTGGTTGATATTGATCATTATAATCGACCGCATGCCCAAGATAACTAAAAAACTTGATAAAGTGATTGCAAAATTCACAGAACACAGCTAAAAGGTTAGCTGTGTTTTTTTGCCAGCACATCCTCCGCCTCTTCAAATTTAATAGATAAAAGTTTTGAGACGCCGTCGTTGCCCATGGTAACGCCGTAAAGAACATCAGCGGCTTTCATTGTTTCGCGGTTGTGAGTCACAACTATAAGCTGGGTTTTTTTGCCGAGCTCACGGAGCATCGAAGCGTAGCGGTTGGAGTTGGCTTCGTCTAATGCGGCGTCTGTCTCGTCTAAAACCAAAAACGGCGGTGGGTTGACGGTAGACATCGCAAAAAGCAAAGCAATGGAAGTAAGCGCGCGTTCGCCTCCCGAGAGCATATTTAAGCTTTTTATGCGCTTCCGCGGAATATCTACTACTATCTCTATTCCTTCTTCCTCCTCTTCCAGCTCGCTTTCCCATACTTCCTCCTCCTCTTCTTCAGCAAGGGGTTTTTTCTTCTTCGGTTTCATAAGCTTTATCTCGGCTTTTCCTCCGCCGAAAATTTCATTGAAAAATTCTCCAAAAAGTTTATTTATCTTTGAGAGCCCCTGGTCAAAATCTTTCTCTATCCTGCCGGCCAGATCTTCAAAAACAGAGCCCAAGCTCTCGGCGGCTTTTTTGAGATCTTCCAATTCTTTTCCAAGAAATTCGTCGCGCTTTTTGGTCTCGTCATATTCCTTAATGACATTCTCATCTACTCCTCCCGCTTCTTCCAGCCGAATTTTCAGGCGCTCTATTTTTTTTCTCATCTGGACCCGTTCTGCTTCGGACAAAGTTTCACCTCCGGGACGCGACTTTTCCGGCCGCCCGTTAAAATCCAGTTCGAATTCTTTTTTCTGCATCACAAACTTCTCTTCGCGGGACGCCATATTCCGGAGCTCGTCTCTAGTCCCCGCTATTGCTTCGGTCTTTTGGCGGAAAAGCGCCCCTTCATTGGCGATTTTCTCGGCTTTATCGGAATAATCTTTTTCTAATGCGAGTTTTTTTTGCTTAAATTCTTCTTCTTCTTTATCTATTTTTAATACCTCTTCTTTTCTTTGTTTCAGTTGTCCGCCAAAATTCTCTTTTCCTTGTTGGTATTTAGCTCCTCCCATTGATTCCAAAAAATTATATATTTTTTGAGTCGCTGAAAATATCGTATTCCTGACGGCCTCCATCGTCCCCGAACGGGAGGCTGATTCCAGGTCTTCCACCAAATCCAAAAGTACTGCTTTAACTTTTTCTTTTGGAAGCGAGTCTTCTTTTCCTTCCTGAGGACGTTCAGCTACGGCTTCCATTTTTGCAATATCCCGTTCAGCTTCACGGCGCCTCTCCGTAAGTTCTGCAAGCGAAACGTCCAGTTTTTTTTGCGCGCCAAAAAAAATCTGTGCAGAAGACGCTCCCGATTCTTTGCCCAAAATATTCTCCGCCTCCCGAAGAGCCGATTCAAGTGCTTTTAATTTATCAACCAGCGGAGACTTTCCTTTCTTTATATCTGCTTCTTCATCCGAAAGCGTTTTCATTTCCCTGGAAACATATTCTGCCGTCAAAATTTCCAATTCTTTCCTAAATTCCGACGCGTTTTTCATTTTCTGGGCCTGCTGGTCCAGATATTTAAGATGCGGCTGTATCTCCCGCCGAAGCGACTCAACCTGTTTTATATTTTCAGCCGTGCCGGCAAGCTTTCTCTCGGCTTCGGTTTTTTTTAATTCAAAAATTTTAAGCCCCAATGCTTCTTCAATCATGGACTTCCTTTCTTTGGGCGAAGCGTAAAGAATCCGGTCCGCGTCGCCCTGGGCAATAATGTGGTGCTGCGAAGCGCCGAGTCCGACTTTGGAGAGAAGCTCAATAATGTCTTTTAAACGCACCTGGCTTTCGTTCAACAAATATTCGTTCGAGCCGTCCCGGTAAATTCTTCGCGAAATTATTACTTCGTCAAATTCGACCGGAAAAACCTTTTTTTTATTGTCGAAAACCAAAGACGCCGATGCTTTTCCCATCCGCGCGACTTGCTGTGAACCGCCGAATATCAAGTCCTCGCCTTTTTTCCCGCGGAGACTTTTTATTGATTGCTCGCCCAAAACCCACCTCAAAGAGTCGGCTACGTTGGACTTACCCGAGCCATTTGGACCGACGATGGCGGTAATTTTCGTGGGGAATTCCAAAACCGCCGATTTGGCAAAGGATTTGAAGCCATTTATTTCGAGGCGTTTAAGCAACATAATATTAGTAAAACTATAACAAAATGAAAGAAATAAAAAAAGCGCGGGCATACATAGATAGGTACGCCCGCTAAATACAAACTAATGTCCGTGGAGGTGATGCCCCATACCGTGCAACGCCCCATGAACGCTGTCTACCAACACCTTAGCCGCATCCACCGGTGAAAGCAACCAATGCCACAATGTGGCATGCGACGGATTCGTTAATGTTTCCTGAACGAGACCTGCTCCAAGCTCGACTTCGCCAACCACTGTATTGTGAATTCCCATCGCCGCATCATGACCGACATTTACTACCGTTGAGCATGCGCTCAACAGACCCAACAACGACACGGCCAAAACCAATGCCAATAATCGTCCTCTCATTTGTTATTTCACCCCCTTTCCGAGCGAAAAAGCTCTTAAATTAGAATATATTGAAATGGCACAAAACGCAAGATGTGGATAATATTAATAAACTTTCACAAAGCGCACAGTTGACTGTTTTAGCTTAAAATGCTAGTGTATTAGGAGGAGGATTTTATGATTACATCAGGCTCTGTAGGATGCATTCATCTGCCGGAGATGACAGATGAAATGATAGCTGAAGCAATGAAACGCTCAGGCAAGCAGGAAGTTGTGGTGACCGAAGAGCTCCTTAAAAAAGGCTCTGTTCTCTCCGTTTTTAACGCGAAAAGAGCAATTTATGTACGCACCTGGGTCGCAGGCGGACTTCTCAATGTTTGGGACAGACAAAAAAACGCCTTTGAATTGAGAGAGGTTCCAAATCATAGGAATCTTGTCATGCGGACATTGAGGGCTTCGGAAGAAAACAAGGCAAAGACCCTTGATGAAATGCTGCAAAAAAGACGCATGCCGAAATTCCTGCTCAATATGATTTTCCCCGAGGCAAATTACAGCGAATGGGTCGAAACGAAAAATGGCGTATATTATGACAGATTTTATTACGCGCCAAAACCTGATCGTTATGGGCTGCCATGGGGCAAAATAGAGGAATTTGATCATAAAGAGAGTGATCGGATTAATTCGTTTTTTGAATCGCCGAAAATCAAAGAGCTTCTAAAAAATGGCTCCGATTTTGGAGACACGCTTATCCATTATGCGGACTTGAGAGCTCTATATGAACTTTTAGAAGAGACCGGTTTAAATGCGTTACGCATAAGAACCGATAGCGAAGGCAATACATTATATCTTCCGGACAATAAAACACCGATTAGCGATGCGCTTTTTGAGCGCCTGGCGCATCTTTTCCAATACGACCGGCTCGACAAAGAAAAGGCCGTCGACCATGAAGTGTTCTTTTTCTGGATAAAAGAAGTTATCGGAAAGATTAATGAGGTAGGCGCCGAGGGCGAAACAGAGGCTCCGGAAATTCTTCCAATCATGGCACTTACTACGCGCAACTTCTACAAAAAACACGCTTACGGAATAATGATTCTTCTGGATAAGCTGATAAAGGAATACGGCGAAATTGAACATAGTGAGCCTCTCCTTTATCTCCAGCAAACATTCGGTCATTGCGACATGCTTCGGAAAGACCCCGCGATTACTATTCCGAATCTGTCGTCCGATGCCGAAATCTGGGCTGAAGTCTCCAAAGACTTCATTCCCCTAAAGTAAAAATAGAACCGCTAAGCGCAGCAGCTTGGCGGTTTTTTCTATCCCCACCCTTTTGTTTTAAGCGCAATCTCTGCGGCCTTCTGCTGTGCTGCTTGTTTCGAAGGCCCTTCGCCTTCGGCGATGAGGTCCTTGTCCAAATAGACCCCGACAACAAAGTGTCTGTCATGGTCCGGCCCCCACTCTTTAACAACTTTATATGTTGGTGTAACGCTTTCCCTTTCCTGAGCTTCCTCCTGAAAAAAACTTTTTGCGTCGCGGTATAATTTTTTCTCAACTATCTCCCCTATCTTCGGCCCCAATACACGCAAAAGGAAATCTTTGACCACGTCATAACCCCGATCAAGATATATCGCGCCGGCAACGGATTCAAATGCGTTCGCCAAAATAGACCGGCGGGCACGGCCCACATCTTTCGCTTCTCCTCTGGAAAGCATTAAGAATTTATTATAATCAAGGTCGCGGGCTACCTCTCCAAGCATATTCGCGTTTACCAGCGAAGCTCGGAAACTGGTCAGATCGCCTTCCGGTTTATCGGGAAAAAGCTTATAGAGATGTTCGGTAATGACGAGCTCCAAAACGGCATCTCCCAAAAATTCCAAACGCTCGTTGTGCTCTCTTTTCTCTCCCGAAGTTGAGACATTTTCGTTTAAATAAGAACGGTGGGTTAGCGCCGTCTTTAAGATCTCTTTGTCTTTAAATTCAACGCCTATATTTTTTTCGAACTCCGCAAAATCTATCATTTTTTTATCTTCAAAGCTTCCACCGCTTCGTCTAAAAGGTGTTTAATATCATCGTACATCTTAAGAGAGCGCACGTCTTCCAAATCAAACCAGCGCGCGTCATCCAATCCTCCGGACCTGTCTACTTTCAAATCCTTATCCTTTGTCTCGGCCAAAAAATAACTCACATGACGCCTTGTGGGACCGGTTTCCGGATCAGACGCGATATATTCATTCTCGCTCAGTTTTTTTAATAATTTCAAATTTTTTATGCCAAATTCCTCTTTTATTTTACGGGTGGTCCCGTCCTCGATGGTTTCGCCATTTTCCAAATGTCCTTTAGAAAATGTCCATCTGCCGAAAACATCATGTACCATGGCAAAAAGAACACCATCTCTTTCATGGCGCACTACAACGGCGCCTCCCAATTCTTCCTTGGGCAATTTATTGAAATCGAGAGGCTCTCCTTTTTTCCCTTTGTCATTTTTGCCGGGTTCGCCAAGCTCGCGGTAAACCGTTCCCAAAACACCGTTAACAAATTTTCCTGAAGAATCTCCGCCAAAACTTTTGGCAAGCTCAATGGACTCATTGATGGCCACTTTCGGCGGTACTTCTTTTCTTTCTCCAAAAAGAAGCTCAAAAAGCCCCACACGGAGAACATTCCTGTCGACAGGGGCGATTTGTGCGATTGGCCACTCGGGCGCGGCTTTTTGAATAATATCGTCTATCTCTTCCTGCTTATCCAAAACTCCAAATGTAAGTTTTTTAGCAAAACTGCCGTCGTCGAGCCCTGGTCCGAATTCCTCAATGGTGCGTTCGAGTATCGCGTCCAATTCTTTTTTCTTACTCGCTTTTGTAGATTTTTTTAAAAGCCCGCCATAAAAATCCATTTCAAAAAGAGACTGCATGGCGATAGATCTTGATAAATGCCTGTTTGCCATAGTTTCTTAAATAGTGGGACAGTTAGGTGGTTAAATTGTTAAGTTGCAAAATGATTTCAATTTCCTGCAATTTATTTATGATTCAGTTTTTTTTGAATCTTCTAATTCTTTTTCTTTGGCCTTTCTTTCCTTTTTGGTAAGTTTTTTTAAAACATCCACCGCTTCCCTGCCCTTGTAAAACCCGCAGTTCGCGCAAACATGGTGCGGCAAAGCGTCCACTCCGCATTTGGGGCATTTAATTGAAGCTATTCCCGAAAGAGCGTGGTGGCTCCTCCTGTTCGCCGAATGTGAAGGCGTATGCCTCATCCTTACTGTCATATGAATAGATTATATATTAAAAACCCGCCGAAAGCAATAGCTGGGCGGGTCGGTTTTATTTTAAGAGCTTTTGAGGGAACACATTAATCTTTTCCATCCGAATGATAACCACCCAATATTTTTGGCCTCTTTCTCCAAACATAGATACCCTTGAATCGGGTCTTGAAATTATTCTTTTAATAAAGGCTTCAGTCTCTGCATGTGAGATCATCTGAACATACAATCTCGACAATAAATTTTCCGGATCTATTTTAGTCCAAAGCATTGCGCCTAAGTTAAATCTTTCCGGAATAATCGTCTTTAATGGCCTCAAAAAATATTCATAAATCATCTCGATAACAGTGTCCATATCGCAATCGACAAGCGACTGATGAGTTTTTGATATTGCCTTGCAAGATTCTACCACGCGGTCATTGATATTCTTTTCAGTTATAATATCCTCAAAAATTTCAAAATAATCCTGAAGGGCATTTAGCTCTTCTTCAATAAACGCAGTATCATAACTGCTTTCGAGTTGCATAATCTGCTCTCTTTTTCTGCTTTCAGAGTAGCACTAAATAAATTTTCTGCAAAAGCCTTTATCTGCTTTCGGCCTGACAAAGTCGCATTAAAATTGAAAATTAAAAACGATGCTATTGACAAATTCTATGGATTTGCTATAATTAACAAAGAGATCCATGTTGAAATATGGTGAAATCCCCGCACCAATGTACGGGTCGCCAGAGGCGTTATGTTGCTGGTAAGAGCTCAGGTTGTCTGTGGGCTGATAAAATACAGACAAAATAAACAAAGAAAGAAGGAGGCCGTTATGGCAGCAGACGAGAAAATATATTTCGGTATCAAGGACGCACCAGGGCCTTTCCGCCTCGTGGCGGAAGAGGTCAAAGCATACGAGAAGCATGGCAACCGCTTCGTGTTGGAACTCACAGTAGTCCCAATGTGTTCTGGTGAGAAGTTACTTGGCCATCGGGGCGAATTCAAGCTCCCATTCGAAGTGGCTCTCCACGGAGCAACAACCAAGTTGGGACACGGAGCGAATGAGCCGCGCAACGTCCGATGTCTGGGTCGGTTTCTGATCCCTCGCGAAACCCATCCGAATTACATTAACCACACTACGAGAGCGCCCTACGAGCTCAACGAGTGGCAATGGGAGGCCGTCTTCAACCCACAGAGTCGACATGGGATGGTATTCAAACTCGATAATCCCATCCCGAAAGAGTGGTATCTCTAAGCAATAAGGCTGGCAACCGACTGCCCCCGCTAGTTCTCACAACTGGCGGGTTTTTTCTTACTAAGATAAGTTAATATTTCTGCAAAAACTCCGGCGGTGGAGCGTGGAAAGGCCGTGTTTTTTGATGGCTGCAATGTGCGCAGCGGTGCCATAGCCTTTGTGCGCATCAAAACCGTACTCCGGATATTTTTTGTGGAGCTTTTGCATGAGATTATCACGGTATACTTTAGCGACAACCGATGCCGCGGAAATTATGGGGATTTTTTCATCGCCCTTTATTATAGTCTGCTGATTTTTATATTTTTCCGGCGCATAAAGACTGCCGTCAAGCATAATCTGATACTCATCATCCTGCCCAACCAATATTTTAAGGCATTTGGCAACTGCGAGCTTGAGCGATGGCGATATTCCGAACTTATCAATAACCGCCGGACTTATAGAAACTATCGCGATATTGATGTTGCCTGCTTTCTCTTTTTCCGCCCAAATTTTCTTGCTCCATTTCTCGCGCTGCAATTTAGTAAGCTTCTTTGAATCTTTGATGCCTTCCAAAAATTGAGCCGCGGGCGGCTCTCCAGCAATCGCAATAGCACCAACCATCATCGGTCCCGCCAAAGGCCCTCTTCCAACTTCATCTATTCCAATCAAATATTTTTTGTTCACAATGATAATCATAAAATCTTTCAGACAAAAATAAAAGCCGCGTTTTGACGCGGCTTAAACACCATACTTCCATGCCTCCGGGATATTTCTCAAAAATAACCAGAGTGCTGAGGGACGGATACCTTCCAAAATCCTCCGCATTAGGAACCCAAACCGGTCGCGGCCCCATCCTGTGTAAATCAGAACATCATATCCGAGCGCGACAAGTTCCCTTTGCAATTTCGCGCGAATACCATAGAGCATCTGGAATTGAATGACTCCCCGCAAATCCTGGTCAATATAAAAAGCGCGGCCATAATCGACCAATTCGCTGTTGTGTGAGGCGAGCGCGACGACACCTTTCTCCGCTGAATTTTTATAATAAAAAAGCGCTGTCCAAAAAACATCCTTGAAATTTTTTATTATCTCGCTTTTCTTTTTCAGGTCGCAATCGGTATAAGCACCCATTACTAACCTGATAGCGATATGCTTTTCCCAAAGCTGTCTTGCTACTTCTTTCGCGTCAGAATGCACGCACTGGATCGCAAGCCCGATATTCATATAATTAAATGTTCTCATCCGCAAAACAATAGAGAGCACCGCCTCCCTGTCTTTTTTCTCTTCCGCATCTATCCAGACGAAAACCCCGCAATTCCTCGAACATCGCAAAATATCCATAAGGTTTTTTTGAAAATTCAATTGGCTTATCTCAAGCCCAATGCGTGAAGGCTTAATTGCCA
The DNA here is from genome assembly GCA_030648495.1 of bacterium. Taxonomy (GTDB): domain Bacteria; phylum Patescibacteriota; class Minisyncoccia; order UBA11713; family 2-01-FULL-45-33; genus 2-01-FULL-45-33. The sequence goes on along the minus strand of JAUSHV010000004.1, from coordinate 26,733 downwards.
CACTCACAATATTGCCCGTTCCGCGGTCTCTTTGTAGCTCGCCAAGAATTTTTATATGGTCAATATATTCAGCAACTGCGGCGATAACGCTTTCCGGCTCTTTTACAAATTCACCCAAAATATCGCTTGTTACGCTAAAACCTTTATCAAGCAACGCTTTTACTTTAGGCTCTGCCTCTTCCCAACTACCGCCCGCGGTGTATAGCCATCCGAGAAATTTAAAGATCATGCGAAACCGCTCAAATCTATTGGCATTGAAGCACAAAAAATGCAAAAATGAAATATCAACAAAATTATGTCTTTCGTCCATCTACATACTCATTCGCACTATTCTCTTCTTGACGGACTCGCCAAGATTGACGGCTTAGTAAAAGAAGCAAAAAAAATGGGCATGCCTGCTTTGGCTATTACCGACCACGGCAATCTTTATGGTGCAATTGAATTTTATAAGGCTTGCAAAAAAGCCGAGATAAAACCGATTATCGGCGTAGAGGCCTATGTCGCCCAGGGCTCACTTTATGAGAAGCGCCCCGGCATAGACGATAAGCGCTTCCATTTAATATTGCTTTCAAAAAATTTGGAAGGCTATAAAAATCTCGTAAAATTGATAACGCTGGCGAATCTCGAAGGCTTCTATTACAAACCCCGGATTGACCATGAAAATCTGAAAAAATATTCGGCCGGGCTTATCGGTTTATCAGGATGCATGAGCGGGGAAATCCCGCGCGCGCTTTTAAATAACGATGAAGAAAAAGCGGCAGAGCTCCTTCACGAATATCAAAATATTTTTGGAAAAGAAAATTTTTTCATTGAGATAGGTTCTCATCCCGGCGTTCCAAATTATCCAAAATTGATGCAGAGCCTGGTTAAATTTGCAAAAAAACACGGAGCTCCGCTCGTCGCCACGCAAGATATTCATTATTTAAAAAAAGAAGACGCTTCCGCGCACGACGTTCTCCTGGCAGTGCAGACCAACACAAGGCTCGATGACGAAGACCGGCTAACCATGAAAGGTGATGATTATTCGTTGCGCTCGCCCGAAGAGATGGCCGAACTTTTTAAAGAAACGCCCGAAGCAATAACAAATACATTGAAAATTGCCGACATGTGCGACCTGACAATTGAGCTGGGCAAAATCCAGATACCGAGTTTTCCCCTTCCCGCCGGCGAGACTTCAATTTCGTACTTGGAAAAACTCTGCAAAGAAGGTCTGAAAAAACGCTATGGAGAAAAACCTGGAGAAGAAATAGAAAAACGCCTAGCTTATGAGCTTTCGGTTTTACAGAAAACAGGATTTGTTGAATATTTTTTGGTGGTTTGGGATTTTGTCGCCTGGGCCAAAAAAAACAAAATAGTTGTAGGACCGGGAAGAGGTTCTGCTGCAGGATCTTTGGTGGCTTATGTCCTAGAAATAACAAACGTTGACCCGATAAAATACAATCTGATTTTTGAGAGATTCTTGAACCCGGAACGCGTTGAACCTCCGGACATTGATATGGATTTTGCTGATACGCGGAGAGACGAAGTAATTGAATATGTTTCGCAAAAATATGGAAGAGACCGCGTTGCCCAAATTATAACTTTCGGGACAATGGCGGCGCGCGCCGCGATAAGAGATGCCGGCCGGGCGCTGGGAATCAGCCTGCAATTGGCCGACCAAACTTCCAAAATGATACCTTTCAACCCAAATCAGGGAGAAAAAGAGGGGTATTTAGCAAAATGCCTGAAAGAAGTCTCTGAGCTTAAAAATATTTATGAAACAAATCCTGACGCCAAAAAAATGCTGGACGCCGCGATGAAACTGGAAGGCGTCTGTAGACATGCGTCCATTCACGCGTCCGGCGTAGTTATCACAAAAAATCCTCTGACCGATATAGTGCCTCTTCAGCGCGCTGCTGTCCGCGGAGACGACGATACGAGGCGCGAAGCTATCGTCACACAATACGATATGCACGGCATCGTCGACCTAGGACTTCTCAAAATGGATTTTTTGGGCTTAAAAAACCTCTCGATCATGGAAAATACCGTCAATCTGATAAAAGAAAGGCACGGCAAAGATATTGATATCACAAACATAGATGTAAGCGACCCCCTGCCTTATAAAATACTGCGTGAGGGCAAAACTGTCGGCATTTTTCAGCTGGAAGGATCCGGCATGACCAAATATTTAGTGGAACTTGAGCCGAATAATATAGAAGATATTATCGCGATGATTTCGCTTTTTCGTCCGGGGTCCATGGAGCACATCCCTACATTCATCGCGCGGAAACACGGGCGCGAAAAAGTTACTTACATCCATCCGAAATTGGAACAAATATTGTCTCCCACCTACGGAGTCATGATTTATCAGGAACAGGTTATGCAGATGGCGCGCGATATGGCCGGATTCACCATGGCCGAAGCTGATATTTTGCGGAAAGCTATCGGAAAAAAAATACGCTCTCTTCTTGAAGAACAAAAGGGGAAATTCGTAGATGGCATGATAAAAAACGGCATTGATGCCAAAATTGCCCGCGAACTTGGAGAATTATTGGAGCCTTTCGCAAGGTATGGTTTCAACAAGGCACATGCGGCCGCATACGCGATAATCGGTGCTCACACCGCCTGGCTCAAATATTACTACCCCATCGAGTTCATGACCTCGCTTTTTAATAACGATAAAAAAGACACCGACCGCATTGCTTATCTGATAAAAGAATGTAAGGAAATGGGCCTTGCGGTTCTCCCGCCATCGATAAACCACAGCCGAAAAATGTTTTCGATCCCTGGCAAGGATACGAATGAAATCAGGTTCGGCCTTACATCTATTAAAAATGTTGGAGAAAATGTTGTTGAGGCGATTATCAGGGAACGCGATGCAAACGGCGCTTTTAGAACATTAGCGGAATTTTTGGAAAGAGTTGATTCCAAAGACTTAAATAAAAAATCGCTGGAATCTTTGGCAAAAGCCGGGGCACTGGACGAGCTTGCTGAAAGAAATAATATCATAAAAAATATGGAAAAAGTTTTGGAATATACCAAGACTCATCGCAAAGCCGGCTCCGACAATCAATCGTCGCTTTTCTCCGGAATGTCGGACAAATCTTCCCTCCCACAATTAAGATTGGCTAAAACCGCGCCTGCAACTTTGGAAGAAAGACTCGCTTGGGAGCACGAGCTTTTGGGACTCTACGTCTCCGGGCATCCGCTGGAGAAATTCCACAACGAAAACAAAAAGAGCGGGAAAAACAACAGCATCATAAGCATTTCTTCTTTCAAAATTAAAAAGGGAGGAACTTACGGCCCATCTGGCACGCTCGCCGCTCTTATATTAACCTCTCGCCGTATTACAACAAAAAAAGGAGAATCGATGCTCTTTTTGAAGCTGCAGGACATGACCGATGAAATAGAGTGCGTTGTCTTCCCGCGCACTCTCCAGCAATACGGCGAGCATATTATTGATAATAATTGTATCCTCATAACCGGCAACTATTCCTTTCGCAAAGATTCAAGAGGAAGTGATTCCGTCTCAATAATTGCCGAAGAGATTAGGAAAATATAAAAAAGCTGATAATATTAATAAATGCCCGAAAACAAACATAGAGACCATCGCGAACTAGGCCAGGAAATGGATTTATTTTCTTTCCACGACGTAGCGCCCGGAACCGTTTTTTGGCACGGCAAAGGCATGATTATTTGGCGTGTCCTGGAAAAATATTTAAGAGACAAGCTCGACAAAGAGGGCTATGAGGAAGTCTCCACACCAATAATGGTAAAAAAATCTCTTTTTGAAAAATCTGGTCATTGGGAACACTACCAAAAAAACATGTTTACCTTGGAAGTTGAAAAAGAAATCTATGCGTTAAAACCGATGAATTGCCCCGAGAGCACATTGATTTACTCCTCGCGCGTAAGATCGTACCGCGATCTGCCGATCAGGCTTTCGGAGATCACAGGCCGTATTCATAGAAATGAACTTTCTGGAACCTTGGGAGGACTTTTGCGTGTCCGCCAAATGGCACAAGACGATGCGCATATTTATGTGCGACCGGATCAAATAGAAGAAGAAATTACTAAATTGATGGAGTTTATTAAAGAATTTTATGGGCTAATCAATATGCCGCTTTCGTTTAATCTGGCGACACGTCCTGATGACGCAATGGGAGACCCTGCAATATGGAAAAAGGCGGAAGAAGCTTTAGATAATGTTCTAAAAAAAACTAAAGTAAAATATAAAATTGATGAAAAGGAAGGGGCGTTTTATGGCCCAAAAATAGATATCAAGGCTACAGATTCTCAAAATAGAGAATTTGCCATTGCAACCATTCAATTAGATTTTCAAACCCCCGAACGCATGGATTTATATTACGTAGATGAAAATGGAGACAGAAAGCAGCCAATAATGATTCACCGCGCGATTATCGGAACATTTGAAAGATTCATCGGAATATTGCTCGAACATTTTGACGGCGCGCTTCCCTTTTGGCTTTCGCCAGTGCAAGTTCAGATACTTACAATAAATGACAAAGTTTTGGACTATGCTAATAAAATAACCGCAGAGCTCAAAAGTAAAAATATTAGAATTGAATTGGATTCAAGAAACGAAAGTATCGGCAAAAAAATAAGAGAAGCAGAGCTTCAGCGAATCCCCTACCTTTTGGTTATCGGTGAAAAAGAAGCTTCTGCCGGCAAAGTCGCGGTGCGCGAAAGAGGCAAAGGAGATCTTGGAGCAATGGGGCTTGAAGAATTTTTGGATAAATGCGCAAAAAATCAAAAATAATTGTAATAGTCGGGCCGAATGCGAGTGGAAAATCGGATTTTGGGGTAAAGATAGCAAAAAAAGTTAATGGCGAAATTATTTCGGCTGATTCGCGGCAAGTATATAAAAGGCTCGACATCGGCTCCGGAAAAATCACAAAAAAAGAAATGCGGGGAGTTCCGCATCATTGCTTAAGCATTGCCAATCCAAAAAAAGCTTTCTCCGCCATCGATTTTAAAAATTGTGCAGAAAAAGCAATCGCGGACATATTATCGCGCGGCAAAACGCCGATTATTGTTGGTGGGACTGGATTTTATATTGATGCGGCGCTCGGGCGCGTAAAATTGGGCGGAGTACCGCCCAATCATGCGCTTCGCCGAAAACTCGAAAACTACTCAACCGCGAAACTTCTCACAACACTCAAGAAACTTGACCCGGAACGCGCGAAAACCGTCGAACAAAAAAATCCTCGGCGGCTAATCCGAGCGATTGAGATAGCCACAGCGAATCATGCTTCTTTACGAAAACACGCATATTCGTCTACTGACGAATTGCTCTGCTCGCGCCGTCGCGCTGCGCAAGGTTTTCTCCAAGAAGATGATTCGCTTGGCAAAGGAGAAACCAATGACCCTCTGAACGGGTTTTCCGCCGTTTTTGGCACGGTCCACGAGTCCGCCGACTGGCGGACGAAGGGGCAAAAACGAGCGGAACCCTCGGAGCTCCGCGCTGGCGGAGCGAGAATGAGTGAAGAGGGTGCATTAGTTTCTCCGAAGAAAATTATTTGGCTAGGAATCAAACGCCCACCCGAAGAATTAAAAAAACGGATTCACAAAAGACTGCTTGCGAGACTTCCGAGAATAATCCGCGAAGTAAAAAAACTTCACCGAGACGGAGTTTCCTGGAAACGCCTTTTTGAGCTGGGCCTTGAATACCGCTACTCTTCGCTCTATCTACAAAAAAAACTTACGAAAAAAGAATTTATCTGCGAACTTGAAATCGCGACTTGGCACTATGCCAAGCGGCAAATGACCTGGTTCAAAAAAAACAAGGAGATCCGCTGGATCTCCTCATAAAATAATGCTTATTTTTTCTTGCTCAATTTTTTTTGCTGATCTAATATTTTTTTATACCTTCCGGCCGCCTCAATCAATCTCTTAAACTTTCTTGGTTTTTTCCTTTTCAAGGTTATCGCCATACCCTCTCCTTTTACCAACCATCCTCGTCGTCTTCTCCATAATAACGCCTATCTTCACTTTTTTGTTTGCGTTTGGCATGAAAAAACATACAAGCTGTCGAGAGGCAATATAAAATTCCTAGCGCAAACCCGGCTAACGTACCGGGAATCAGGTAATCTAAATTCAAAAAGATGGTAACAAGCATTGCTATGGAGCAAAAAATCACTCCCATGCTGCCAAATAAAGCAATGTAAAACGCCACGATGCCAGCTGGGATGCCAAAAGACAAGCCAAACATATACCAACCGCCAAGAAATGAGATAACGCCGACAATCACGCTCTCAGGAACATCGTCAACAAGAATAGGTACAGGCACGCGCATAAAACACCTTCTTTCTTATTGCATTTTATAGCATCTAGCAATTTTGTCAATATCAGAGGAATAAAATAAAAAAGGCGGTTAATCGCCTTTTTCTTCGTTAAAAATGGTCTTACGATCTTCCATATTTTGTTCTCTAGCCGCTTGAATACGCTCAACTTTTTTTCTATACTGCCTATGAGAATAAATATTTATGATAATAGATGCCAAGATCGTTATTGGGTAAAAGAGTATTAAAACAAGACTCACTAACGTTTCTCTCCAGGAAATAAAAACAAAGAATCCCACCGTTTCATAGTCATAAACCAAGAGCGTCAAAAGACCGCCAAAATACAAACCCAAAAAGAAATTAAACATCAAAAATCCTCCTCTGAAGAGCAGTTTATCACCTATATCAACTTTGTCAATATCTCTTTGATTGTGTCCGGATTTGCCGCGCCTCTGGTTTCTTTCATCATTTGGCCGACGAGAAATTGAACAGCGTTGGCTTTGCCTTTTTTATAATCCTCAATTGCCTTAGGATTTGCACCAATTATTTTTTTAGCTATCGCCTCCAGCGCGCCCGTATCGCTCACTTGTGCGAGGCCCAATTTTTCTACCCAGTTTGACGGATCCCCTCCCTCTTCAACCATATGCCTTAAAACATCTTTGGCCACGCGCGAGGTAATTTCTTTTTTCACAATCATTTTAATCAATTCCGCAAAATTTTCCGGGTCAATTAATAATTCAGAAGCTGGGATTTCTTTTTCTTTCATCAAACCCAAAAGATCGGAGGTAAAATAATTCGAAGCCAATTTAATAGACTCCGGATATTTATCCGAATCCCATTCCCTCACCTCCGAAGCCATCTTCTCCCAAAAAGCCGACAAATCTTTATCATTCATTAAAATTTCCGCTGCCACAGCGTCCAATTTATACTCATCAATAAAACGATTCCTTTTGGCTTCCGGCAATTCGGGAATCGTTGTACGAAGCTCATCAAAATATTCTTCACTAAACTCCATCGGGGGTAAATCCGGCTCCGGAAAATAGCGGTAATCGTGCGCCGATTCCTTTGAGCGCTGCGAGAAAGTTACTTCCTTATTTTCATCCCACCCCCTTGTCTCTTGCTTCACTTTGCCGCCTTCTTCCAATAACTTTACTTGTCTTTCAAATTCAAATTCTATTGCTTTTTCAACTGAACGGAACGAGTTGAGATTTTTTACTTCAACTTTAGTGCCTGAGAGACGATCCGAATCTTGATAAACCGAAATGTTTGCCTCGCAACGCATCTCCCCTTTTTCCATATTTGCTTCAGAAGCGCCCAGATATTGAAAAACCAATTGCAGTTCCTCCGCGAATTCCCGCGCTTGCTTTGCGCTCGTAATATCCGGTTCGGTGACAAGCTCCATCAATGGCACGCCTGCCCTGTTAAAATCAACATAGCTCACTTTATTTTTTGTATTATGCTGCGACCTTGCGGTATCCTCTTCCAAATGCACTCGTGTAATTTTCACGCCTTTCAACGCCCCTCCCAAAACAAGCGGGTCTTTATATTGCGAGATCTGGTATCCCTTTGGAATATCCGGATAAAAATAATTTTTGCGGTCGAAATGCGAAGTTTTTTGTAATTCACTGCCCAAAGCGAGCCCGACTCTTTGCACATGCTTTATCGCCGCCTCGTTTGCGACAGGCAAAGTCCCGGGGTGTCCCATGCAAACGGGACAAATATTTATGTTGGGATGTTTTTCGTCTGGGTCATTTTTGCAACCGCAAAACATCTTCGTATTTGTCCGAAGCTCCGCGTGAACCTCAAGCCCAACTGTAATTTGCCATTCCATGAGAAATAATATACACTATTTTGCATATGTTGTCATATACTGATTTAACTAAAGGAGTGCTTTTCGTAATGGACGGCGAACCGTACATTGTTTTGGAATATACTTTTTTGCGCATGCAACAAAGAAAACCGACGGTGCAAACCAAGCTGAAAAATCTTATTACAGGCAAAATTGTACAAAAAGCTTTTCAAGGCAGTGATGCTTTTCTAGAAGCGGAAATAGATAAACAATCAATAGTATTTTTATATGAAAATAAAGATGAGTATTGGTTTGCGGAAAAAGGCAATCTAAAAAATCGTTTTTCTTTCAAAGAAGAACAAATCGCCGACCAAGCCCCTTACCTGCTTCCAAATACCGAAGTAGTCGCATATAAATTTGACGATAAAATAATCAATATCGAACTTCCGGTAAAAATTGACTACAAAGTCGTGGAAGCCCCACCGTCATACAAGGGCGACACGGCCACCGGCGGCTCAAAAACGGTAGTTTTAGAAAATGGTCTCAACATGCAAGTTCCGATGTTTATCAACGAAGGCGACACCATCCGCGTAAACACCTCAATTGGTGAATACGTCGAACGCGCCGAAAAAAAATAAAAGCCCCGCCGTTGACAGCGAGGGTATAGGGAACACTTAAAATTTTGTCGATGTTCAAGTTCGTAATAGCGATTGGAGCCGATTGGCATTTTGAATTGCGATAGCTTTATCTCGAGAGCCGCCATAAGCCAGAACTAGCAAGGCTTGAGGGTCAGTAATCTTGTCCTTTTCCAATGGTACACCTCTACGCGCCAATAGAGCTTCAGGAGAAACGTCATCGTCTCTATAATCGTCGATAAACATAACGCTACTATCCTCCTTTCTATCTATATTCCTAGCATACCATAAAATTTTTGTCCAGTGCCGAGAAAAAATAAAAAAACCCAGATAGCTGGGTTTTTCATTTTTATATTTCTTTATTAGATCGTTACAAGAGTATCGCCTCTTATTTCATCGATTTTTTCGTCGTATTTTTTTATCTTTTCGATCAATTGCCCCCGTTTCTTGAGACAATTTTCCAGTGTATCGTTTTGACAAGGAACAAGTTCGTACTTCAAACTTGCTATCGTTGTCTGAGCATTTCGGTACATAAGCATAAGTTCAGCTGGCTCGATTAATTCTGCTGTTATGCGAGCTAAATCTTTTATATGCAATCGCTGATACAAATCAACTCCTTCCTTCTTTAACTCTTTATCTGTTTCGTCATCAGGGTGGCGCCTAAAAGCATAAAAACCGTCTCTCCCTAAAAATTTTTCACGCCGCACAACAATCCCCACAAAAAACTCGTCTCCCGATGGATAACGTACGATATCTCCCTTTTTCAAACTAGTTCTTTCAGTAATCTTTTTCGCCACCTTATATCTCCTTTCTGTACATAAGGCTAGCATGCCACCACATTTTTATCTAGAGCACGGTTACAATACGAAATATCAATTACCGATTAATCTGCTATAGCAAATTAATTTGATTTTGTTATTTTTAGGACGTGCCGAGAAAAAATAAAAGCGCTCCTTATTTTACAGGAACGCTCGGGACTTTATTACCACACTGACCAAAAGAAAGATGAAACTCTCCAAATTCCTTGTTGGCAGTAAGATTTTTCTCACCTAATTCTATGCTGCGAGTAATTTTGACTAAATTGTAAATTTGAACATCTGGACCTCCGATTATTCCATACACTACAACATAGTCGCCTTTATTAACTTTATATACAGTATCGCTATACATCCCAACGAAACTACAATCAGCCGAATTTTTGATTTTCAAAACCTGTACACCGGTTTCCGGCCAAACGAAAGGTTTTTCAACCACTTCTCCGGCTACAATTACTGCCCCTGCTGGCACTCCTCGCGGCCAATGCAATGGGTGCGCATAAACAGCAGATGCAAAAAACAGAGCCAGTAATACGATTAAAGCACCGTAACCTTTATTTATTTTTTTCACGAAAATCTCCTTTCTGCATACATTCCTAGCACGCTCTACTATTCTTGTCTATAGCTCGATTTACTATTCGCCTATTCGCGCGAATTAGAGAAAAGGGAACGCGCCGAAAAAAAATAAAAGCCGCTAACAAGTAACGGCTCTAAAAAACTAGTCTTTGCTATAAAAAATATGTATGCCGACCACGGCGGAAACAAACGAACCAAAACATCCTATTTCAAGTTGAGGCGCCGTTGATTGTATTTTAAGAACCTTTGTTCTAAGCGTCTCTTTTGATTCTCGTTTAAAAATCTCTTGCTTGGATTTAACCCAAGCATCAATTTCTACTGACAACGTCAGCCCAAGATTGCCATCGCAATTTGATTTACGCAAGCGAATATATGCATAATTTCCATTATCAACCACTACTTCCGCTTTCGTCGGTGATGCGATAAGAAAAAAGAGCAATCCCAATAAAAAACCTGTGTATTTTTTCATATTTATTCACCCTCCTCTTCCTAAATTCCTAGCACACCCTGTTATTTTTGTCTATAGCTCGATTTACTATTCTCCTATTCGCGCGAATTAGAGAACATAAATAAACGCACGGAGAAAAAATAAAAACCCGCTAAATGCGGTTTTTTTACTCGCCATATTTTAAAAACCATTTAATTCTCGAGCAAAAAGCCCGCATACTTTTATATGCTTTGACTAAATGACTGTCGTTGTCCTGAATGGTGTTTGGACCGCAGCAATATTCGTGCCCATCAGTAACGTATTCAGTAAATTTTTTCCAGACCTCCGGGCGCTGTGATGCCACAAATTTAGAAAATTCTTCGTCCTCTGCAGGAGCTTTTCTTAAATACTCTAAAAGCGCCTTAAAAGCCATTCTATCTGAAACCCCTTTATCAACGAGCTTCTTTGCGAACCCTTCTTTATCCATAAAAACCTTCCTTTTCTTGATCCTGTTCTTGATAAAGAATAACATAGAATTACTATTTTTGTCCAGCATTTCGACTATATCTCTAATTCGCGCGAATTAGAGAAGATAAACCGGCGAATACGTAGAACGTGCCGAGAAAAAATAAAAGCCGGCAAGCGATATCGCTCAACCGGCCAACAACATTCATCCATACCAAAACATATGATGAGAAACTTTAACAAAGTTGCAACCGCATTTTGAATTCCCGCATTTTAAATGCGATGGAGTTTGTAAGCCAACTTCATGGCCATATTGGGCTAAAAAACTTTCTCTTTCGTTATCGCTTAGTGTCCCCTTATTTAAAGAACTCAAATAGTTATAAATCTTCTTATCCCTCACGCGGTTTCTTATGCTTTCTAGAATTGCAGGAATCCACAAAGGAATTGTGCTAATAAAAACACCCAAAAAGAATGAGAGAAAAACTGACATTACGTAAACCCCTATCAAATTCGCAGGATCCATACTGATTCCCCTTTCTTACAATAGTCTAGCACACCCTGTTATTTTTGTCTATAGCTCGATTCTCTCGCCGGGGCGGAGGGTGCCGGAGGTAGAAGAATTATTTTGTATCGGCGCTTGAGGTTTTATTTCCGGAGTTATTTTTTCTTCTTGTTTTTCTTCGCGCGTCGATTCCATTGATTTTTTCAACGCTTCGCGCAATGCCTGGAGATTTTCATTTTTCTTGAAGGGTTGCTCGAACCGTGGCCGGGAAAATTGTTGATGACGCTCATCTTGCGAAGCCCCGTCCCGCGCCGGCTCTAAGTCTTTTAATGACGCGCGTTGTTCTATCCTTGGCCCTGCCTGATTGACAGGCAAACGCGCAACAAATTCGCCTGCTCTCGGGCGTAGCCCTGCGGGCGAGTCCATCGGGCGGGGCGCGGGCCTTGGTTCTGGTCTTGTGAAGCGCGGTTCCTGAGGCAGTTCTGAGCGCTGCGGTTCTGTGGGGCGTTGCGGCCCGCCTGCACCAGTTGCATTGCGGGCAGGCATCTGCCCGACCGATTCATTCAGGCGGGTTTTAGCTTTATATTCTCCCGCAAGCCCAATATGGTCTTTACAAAAAACCGGACGGTTTGGATCGGGCAAAAAAGGAACTTGTATCTTTTTATTGCAAACAACACATACCGCATCATACATTTTAACCTGCCCGTCCGGCAGGCGGGCTTGCGAAATGTCCTGCCGCGGAGGCGCAAAACTTGCAGGATTTGATGTATTTGCGTGGGCAGATGCGCCGGGACTGGCCATCGCTCCGCCAAAAGATTTTTTTTCACCGATCTCGCCGGAGATAGTCTTTGACCACTCATTAATCATATCATCAACTTTTTGGCGGGGAGTGCCAAATTGCTTTCGAGAAAGTGCGACAATTTCAGCTTTAAACGATTCATGAGGAACCTGTATCGGCGGCAAAGTTGTTGAAGAAAATGGATGGGAAGCCACGCCGTCTATCATTAATTTCAAATAAACCTGCGCAAATCCCAGATTGACTATGTCTGTTGCCATAAAATCGGGGCCAAATTCCTTTTCCAAAAATTCCGCGTCTTCCGCGCCAACTCTGAAAGAAACCATTGTGCCCACGTTGCCGACCACCGCGTCTCTTACCTCCTCGGCAAGCTGGGCCATATATTGGTGCGCGAGTATCAGACAAAGGCGGTATTTCCTGGCCTCCGATAAAATATTAGCGAAAGACTCCGTCGCAAAATTCTGGAACTCATCAACATATAAATAAAAGTCTGGCCTGTGCTCTTCGTCTTCAATATCCACGCGGCTCATGGCGGCCAAATAAAGTTTCGTCACTATCATCGCGCCCAAAAGCCTTGAAGCGTCTTCTCCAACCCTCCCTTTTGCCAGATTGATTATAAGAATTTTTTTCTCGTCCATCGCTTTTCTGAAATCAAATGTTGATTTTGGCTGGCCTATTATATTGCGAATGAGTGCGTTCGAAGTAAACTGTCCGACTTTATTTTGAATTGCCGGCGTAGCTTCAGCAGCAAAGCGTTCTGTGTATTTCGCAAACTCCTGCGTCCAAAAAGCTTTTATAACCGGGTCGGTAACATTGTCAACAACTTTTTTTCTGTATTCTTTTACCGCAAGCATTGGGTTTATTGATAGAAGAGTAGAATTCGGATACTCAAGAAGCGCCAAAACCGTATTTCCTAAAATATATTCCATACGAGCAGACCATACATCTGGTCCGAATATTTTTTTGAAAACTCCCATAAGTCCGGAAGCAATAAAATGCCTTCGGTCCGGATCAACATTTTCCATAACGTTGAATCCGATCGGAAAATCACTGTCCGCCGGATCAAAATAAATCACATCTTTCATGCGCTCTTTGGGAACAAAATCTAGTAATTTATAGGCCGTTTCTCCATGCGGATCAATAAAAGCAATTCCTTCTCCCGACTGAATATCCTGCATCGCCATGTTTTCCAAAAGAGTGGTCTTGCCCATGCCGGTTTTCCCTATCACATACATATGCTTCCTACGGTCGATTTTTTTGATGCCAAAACGACTCTGCAAATTGCGGTAATTAGCCTCTCCAAAATATGTAATTTTCTGATCGTCGTTCACTTCAACAATTATACTACAAAAAACTTAAATCGGCAAATTTGTTGGAGGAGCGCCGCGCTTGGCGTCGATGCGTTCCATTGCCGGAGCGCCGACAACCATGCCAGGAAAATGATAAATCGTCGCAAGTTCCGAGCTGGAAAGAACTATTGTTTTGCCGCGGTAAGGTGGATGAAAAAACGAGCGCCAGCGATATGCGTTGTAAATTCTTTTCTGTCTGTAAGTTAATCTTGTTTTTCTAAAAATATAATCTATGCTTGTGGTTACTTTTTTATTAAGTTTAAATCCATTAAGGTTCGGCGACGCAAATTGCTTGAATATGCCGTTGATCGCGGGAATAGCCAACGCGTTATAATCTTCGTTCTTGGCAAGATACGTCCAGCGAATACCTACTTCAAAACCGATCTTTTGCATATTGAGTTCAAGCGCTTTTATGCTTTGTATCATGCCCGGAGAAAGCCCAAAAAAACCTACATTTAAGGATTCCCTTTTTTGATTTTTTTCCGGTGGAGCCGATCCGGCCACTCCGCCTATGATATCATCGATTACGCCGACAACTTTTCCGAGCAACGGTTTATGTCCTTCAGTTTTTTTGCCGCCTAATTTATCAACTATCGTCTGCCCTTCCTTTATCCAATTTTCCCCGGCCGGGCGCACAATCATCTGCAGCCACATTCGTTCGCTTGCCTTAAAAGTCCCGAAAAATTCAATCAAAGAAGAAAGAGGGTCAATTTTTGTGTCTTCCTCTTTTGAGCTTATCCCGACCAATTCAAAATCTTCATAGGTGCGTATCGGGTAAGCATCAGGTTTTGTATGTATGTATTCGCTTCCCCAAATCGTCCACCCGACGGTAGGCATTACCGGCGGAGTTGCTTTGGTATAGTCTTCAACAACCTTGATCTCACACGCCGGGTACTGCGCATAAATTTGCGACTCAATCATTCTTTTTAAAAATTCTGTAGTACGCACGTAAAAATGCACTCCGGTCGCATCGCCCGTTATCTCAAGCGAGAACCACGGCGTCAGCCATCCGTTCCAATATCTTTCCCGCATATTGCCGAGGCGGTTGGTGCCGTTAATACCGGCCAAAATGCTTTCCATCGCTTTAGGACTTTTTGTTTGTTCGCGCGGTACTTTTATCTCAAGCAGAACCCATTTCGTTCTGGCCATAAAATAAGACCGAACATAGCCGGTCCAAGTGCTCCAAAAAATAAAAAAAAGTGCCACCGGAAGCCATATTGACCAGGTCCTGGCCAAAAGGAAAAGACCTCCTAAAAAAATCGGGTTATCGAACAGAGTACCGACCATCAGTCAGCTTTTTAAAGTGTTTTTTATTCTCTAAATTTATAAGTATTGTGTTTGGTTTGACGAACCGCTTCTCGGAAACCAGGGAGATTATTTTTTCTTTTGCCATAGGTCCGTTGTTTTTAAGCATATTTGAAATTACATCGCGCACTACGCCCGGCTCATAGCCCCATTCTTTAAGCGCGTAAAGTCCGCGGCCTACCAGAACAAAACGCACGTCTTTGATGAGTTCATTGTGCACGGTCTGCACATGGACGCCCCGGCCAATAAGCTTACCTATGCCTTGGGCTACTTCAGAAAAATGCATAGGTTCGCCTTTTTTTGAAAGCACCATGAAAGAAAGATCTTTCATTCCCCTGGGCTTGATGGAAGAAAATTCCGTAAGCCCCCATTCACCGAAATAATTTTTAGCAATAAGCTTGGAAAGACCCAGCCAATTTTCTAAAACAGCAGAAGCGACGCCTGAACCCAAAATAGTCTGGGCACTGGAAGCCATTACTTCGTATAATTTTTTCTCTTCCACCGGCGCGCCAATCTTACGCAAAGAATCAACCGCGTTCTTCAAAACCTTATCTGCTTTTTCCTCGGCTCCTTTGCCGTAAGCCCATCGGTCGTGCATATGTTCGTTTTCATGCATTCTGACGAACGGGTCGTGCAAGGCGAGCAAAAAATAAACATGGTTTTCGTGTTTGGGATGCGACGCCAAAGCATTCAAAGCCTGCGCTTCCGGCAAAACGCCTCCCTGGTCTTCAAAATACTTTTCGAGCGCGACGAACACCGGCTTCATATCAGTCATAGTGGAAGATTTTCTTATCCGGTTAAGCCCGTCCGCTTCAATCTGACGAACCCTCTCACGGGTAATGCCATAACGCTGGCCTATAGCGTCTAATGTCATCCGGTTTGGGTTTTTTGCCAGCCCAAAACGCTGATCAAGTACATCCTTGGTCCTCTTTGGCAATACCTGGAAAAGCTTAGTTGTTACTTCCTCGGGGTGCATGGGTAATTCTCCTTTCATATTATTATGACTATATTAGCAAACTTATAAAAAAGTGTCAAATCCTGTCTTATCCACTACCCTAGCAGACGCCAAAAACCTGTCAAGCCCCAATGATTTCGTGTCAAATTCATGCCAAATTTGTAATAAAAAACCGCTTTAGCGTTTTGCCTCAGCAGTTTTATTTATAGATTTTAGAATTTTGTTTAACGTAACAAACCCGATGCAGGTCTCGCGAATAGCCTTCTTCTGACCTTCATCTACAGAAGCATCAACAATAAAACGCAGTTGCTTCTTTGAAAACATAAAGCCCCTAACCCCAGGGAACGCCGTTTCTATCATGGCCTTGCACTCTAAAAAATCTAAACCGATTGTTAAAAAATTTTCGTAAGATAAATGTTGATTTTTCTCTTTCAAGCCCTCTCCGTTTTCGTTTTCTTTATACCATTCTTCTATTATTTTTTCTGGAGATTTGTTCTTTTTCAGCATTTTCTTTTTTTGCCTCTTACGACAAGATAGCGGATTTGAAATTCATGTCAACCTCAAAACACGCCTTCCTTGAACCTCTCTTCCATGCCGATGAAAAGGCATTATCGCAGACAAGTAAGAGATTGTGCTAATCAAGCGGTGGTGGCTCGTCTTTATCGGAAGTAGATCGTTTTTCTTTAATTTTTACGGGAAATCGCTCATCTATTATTTTTTTTGCAATTGCCATGAACTGGCTTTGTTCTGGGCTTTCATTTATCTCCTTGTCAGTTTTTTTATTTTCTTCAAAATCAAAATCCGCATCCTCTGCTCTTTTTGAGATTCCATTTCGTTCTCTCCATTCATTTAGCGCTGTTGTTGGATCGCTACCTTTATAATAGACGCTTTTTGATGGTCGCTTTTCCGGATTTTGTGCAAAATAATTTTCCCAGTATTCTTTTGATTTTACGGTGTCTTTTGCCTTTAAGTATAAATTTTCTTTATCCATTAAAACTTGGCTAATTTCTTTATCTGTCTTTATTTTACGATAATCCTCTTTTTCTTCGGCTGCATATTTAACCTCATGCAAAAATCTATAATTTAAAACAGAATCCCGTATAGATTGATTTTTTATGCCAAATTTTTCTGCTAGAGTTTTACGAAGCCCATCTAATTCCTCCAGGTTTTGATTTGCTTCACTTTTTCCAAGAATTTTTATAGATTGACCGGCAAATTCCTGAAAATCAGCCGAATCAGTTAGCTTCCTGATCTCCGCTAAATTCTCTTCAATGATGATCGGATTGTTATTTTCATCTAACTCGTATTTTGACCCTGTCTTTGCATCTACTTCGGTTTCTTCAGGTATAAAAACTATACCTGCGTCTAAACTCATTCCTTTTTTTAGGTCCGCCCAAATCCTTTGATCGTTATGCGATCCGCCTACATTATCTTTAAGTTGGCCGCCGAATTCCATTTGAGACGCCGCGTAGGCGGACGGAAAAACAAAAAATATTTCATTCCCTTTTTCGCCCCCATATATGGCATCTGCTACCTGTTCTGTTGCAACATGTATGGCTGATCGGTCCGCAAAATTATAAACACTTCCTTTAATTGCGCCGTATCCAAGCTTCGATTCCAATCTGCTCATAGCGCTTTCCCGGTCCGGTTCATACCCGGCCTCCTGCATATCTTTCACGAACTGGTCCAAATAATCAGAAACTAGTTTTTCTTTTGAGGATTCCTGTAATTCTATACCGATGGCGGAATTTAGCTGTTTTTTTTCAAGAATATCCTTAAAATTATTTTGAAATTCTCCTAATCCCGCAATGTGATTGTCAATACTGTAATGATCCCTAATTCCTTGCCTGGTAACATGAGTGATCATATTACCGGGAAAACGCTTCAAAAAAAGCACGTAATCATCAACTGACAGAGATTTTAAGTTTTCTTCATTAAAATATTTTTGTATATCCGCTTGGGTATACGGATTTTCCGCCCATTTTTGTCTTTCCTTGTCATAAAAATCAGATAGCTTTTTCCTTGTGTCCTCTAACCCCTGACGGCCGCCTATGGGAGTTTTGAGGCGTTCTTCAAAAGTCACATTTGTTCCTGATTTTTCATCAAATTGACTTTTTAAACTATTAATCTCCAACAAGCTATTAATATTTCCCTGAAACGCCTTGTCATTGTTACTTATTTCAACATTATCTCTCAAATTTTCAGTGGCATTTATTATTGAATCTACTTTTTTATTTTCGGAATTTTTATTTTCCGCAGAAAAAGCTTTTCGTCGTTCTTCACGAATTTCTTGAGCCAGGCTGTCTCTTTCTTCGCGCGATTCTGATCTAGAGAATTCTTTTATAAATTGGGGCTGTTCTTCAGTCGTCATGAGTCTATGATATCAATTCACGGGCCGCCCGGCAAAGTTAAAACACGCCTTCCTTGAACCTCTCTTCCATGCCGATGAATATGCCTTTTTTGCGGATAGAGAAGCTTTCCAAGATGCCGATTGCTAAAAAAGATGAGACAAGACCGGAGCTGAAATTTTTTGCCTGACAATTCTATCGCCTTAAACCAGTCCCCTTCTTTTCTTCGCTTCAAAAGCACGCCGCTCCTTTCTATTGCTATTCTCCATCACATTATTTTCTTGAGTATCCGGTATAAAATCTATTTCCTCAACAGACGGAATTCTGAACGAAAAAGTAGTTTTATTGTTGGCATTAGTAACTGCAAAGTCACCAAGACCAATTATATCCATCCCTATTAAAAGTTGGGGTTGCTTGTCATCTGAAGTGTTGTCGTCAGGAATAAGTTGTACCTCTGTCACACGGACATGAGGAACCATTACCTTATTTGGTAATGCGATATTAACTAGATATGTATTATTTGAGGATTTCCCACCAGCATGCCTTGTCTCTCGTACTCCGGTGGGTTGCAATTTTAAGTCATCTACAACTTTTTTTGTTATAGCAGAATGCGTAGCGCCCGTATCCCAAATCGCAATGTATTCTTTAAATTCAACTTTTTGTGTTTGTGCTTCCTCTAGAGCAATTGGTAAACACACATTGACCTTGCTGAATAATACGCGGGCTCGTCCGTTATATCGGATAGTGAATGCAAGGTGTTGCATGGAATCAAAAAAATGCTACTCGAGAGTGAAAGGTTTGTGTATAGCTTTCTTGACCTGGGGAACATTGTTGAATTAAAAAAATACCGAGCTCAAATTTCTTTTTAGCATCTGTATACGCTTCTATTTCCGTATTATAAATACCCTGTATCTTTTGATCCTTGATTACAAGAAATTTACCCTTATATTTCTTTACGAACTCGTCTTGATTGGATTTAAAATAATCGAGTTGTTTTTGAAGATAGCTACTTGTCATATTTAAGATATTAGCATATTGGGAGTCAATTTGCAACCCGCCATGGATTTAAAAACGATCCTTTGAATATATGATTATTTCTTTGTTTTAAGAGAGGCGTTTGCTCTATCGAACTCTAAATCTGCTCCGCACGTTTTACACAACAAATGCGCTTCCGTCTGTTTTGTCTGATTGTTTTCTTGCGCTTCAATATCCAAGTAAGGATAACTTGTGCGATGGTAGTTTTTACATATATATTCGGCTGTCATATTAACCATAATATTTTTCATTATTTCTTAAATTTTAATAACTGATGTGTTATTGTATCGGTGTGTATAAATCTAATAAGGCGAATTCGGTGAGACAAGCAGCCAAATGAATCCTATGATAATTATCCCGATAAGAATCCATCTCACAAGTTTTATTAGTTTTGCTATTTCTTCCTTCATATTATTTTTTGAATCAGTTGTGATTTTATCTATCTTAATCTCTTCCATATTTAAACGATAGCATATTTGATTGTAATTTGTCTAAAAATCAATCTCAAAACACCCCCTCCTTAAATCGTTCCTCCATGCCGATGAATATGCCTTTTTTGCGGATAGAGAAGCTTTCCAAGATGCCGATTGCGAGAAATGATGAGACGAGACTTGAGCCACCATAAGACATAAAAGGCATACCAAGGCCGGTTATGGGCAGAAGCCCCATGTTCATGCCTACATGGATAGAAGCTTGCGAGACAAATAAAATGGCGAGCCCTGCGGCGTATAATTTTTCAAAATTAGATTCACCGTAAATCCCCGCCCGCAAGATACGCCAGATCATAATTCCAAAAAATAAAAATATAATGAGCACTCCGATGAGCCCCCACTCTTCCGCGAAAGCGGCGAAAATAAAATCTGATTCTTTTTCTGGCAAAAATGAAAGCCTCGACTGCGTGCCGAAGCCGATCCCCTTTCCCAAAATTTCTCCGGACCCTACTGCGATGGTTGATTGCAAGGCATGATACCCTGCTCCGCGAATGTCGCTGGCCGGCTCAAGAAATGTCAATATCCTGGATTTCTGATACGGAAGAAAAACAAAATTCCAAACAAGGACTCCGGCAATTACTGCCGTCCCAAATAATAAAAGTATATGGCGCACTTTAATGCCTCCGATCAATGCCATGCCGAGCCACAAAGCGGATATTATGAAAGCCGAACCGAAATCAGGCTGAAGTATAACTAAAATAACCGGGACAGCCGCATAAATACCGGAAGCAAAAATATGGAAAAACCTTGCTATCTCAACGTGCCTCCTAGAAAAATATTTTGCCAAAACTAGGACCAGAATAATTTTCATAAGCTCGACCGGCTGTAAAGCTATGGAATAAACCTTATACCAACTCTCCGCTCCTTTAACAATACTGCCTCCTCCCAAGAGAAGTACGGCTAAAAATACAAGCGCGACCAAATAGAAAAAAAGTAGAATAATACTGTTCGTTTTCAAAAATTCCCAGTCAATAAGCAGAGCGGTAATAAAAACCAAAATGCTTAAAATAAGCCATAAAATCTGGCGGTTGAAATAATAGTCGCTTGCGGTGAGAATAGTCGAACCGTTTCCGATAACAAAAGATTTCATAGCCGCGAGCCCTAAAAGCGACAAAACCACGGCAGATAAGGCCAGCACCCAATCAACTCCTCGAAAAAACCTCATGGCATCTGGCGGAAAAAGACCTCAACTCGCGAGACGCCGTTTATTCCCGCCGGCCAAGTAAACGTCAGGGTTTTGATTTCATCAATATCAAAGCGGTCAACAAACGTACGCGAGACCCCAAGAGCAGTGTCTCCTGCATCCCACAAAATTGCAGTTGCTTCTATATTGCTGTATTCCGCGTTCAGTTGATTTTTGATAACCGCTTCTACTCTCGACGGCGTAGAAGAAGCGCTTAGGAATTTATTAGTGGAAAGCACATCGAGCTTCAAGGGAATTTTGCCGCCTTTATCCCAGGCAACTTTCGCAATCTCAAGAATTGCGCGCACAGGAATGCGGTGCTGGGTAATGATGGAGGGTTCAAAGATAACAAATTTTTCGCCTGCGCCGGCAAAGGTTGAATTTTCTTTGATGGCTATTAAAATATTTTCCGAGTCATAAAATTTTACGAAATAATCCAGTTTGGCGGCTTTTAAAAATGAATTCGTGTTTTCCACCAAGGCCGCAAAGTCATAGGCGCCGTCCGTAATCTTGAAAGGGCGCGTCCATAAAATATTAATGTCACGGATCTGGTTCGAGCACGGAATACAAGTCGCCCCTCCGCAATCGACTCCTTCTTCATCTTGGTTCTGGTGTTTATCAAAACAGGTCTGCTCCGGACGGACAAAATAAATTATTCCTGCGACTATCGCCAAGATAGCTAACGCAAATATGGTAAAAAACTTTATTTGTTTTTTGGCTCCCCAAGATAATTGCATGTGTTTAGTATAAAAAAAAACCCGACCGAAGTCGAGTCCGCCCTGTTGAACTCTATGGTTCAAAGGACTTCCCATTTAAGGGCTTTAAAAAAAACTTGGGCGAAGGGGGTGCAGGTCCCCAGAAAAATCAAAGGCCCCAGGAAACCTTTTGAATTTGCGCCCCCTTCGCCATTGCGTCAGGACTGGCCCGGCGCGTATCTTCGACGGCGCCCGGCGAGTCCGCGGTTTTCAAATCCCAAGCTTCGTTATGGACGAGCATGTAGCTCGCAGCCGTGGAACCCCGCTTGGGGAGAGTATCCGACTTTGCCATTATAGCAAACCTACAGAGCTTGTCAATAGGCAACAAAAAAACCGTGCTGTCGTGCACGGCGAGTAGACTTGGCACAATGGCATTTGTCTACTTCTACGGTCTTTGAGACCCCAAAGACTAAAGGCGTTTTTAAAACTTTGGCGGAGGGGCTTATGCAGATTTATGATCCGCATCCCTGATCGGGCCTAAAAGCCCCTCCGCCGGCGCCTTCGGCAGAACTTAGCGGCCGCTATGCACGTTGGCTCGCCTGCGATCTGAGGAGGATTCCTCGTCTGTCGCGGCACGTTGCGGTGCGCTGGCTCGTTCCGCCATTCTACGATCACCCCAAGCCGGTTGGCAAGCTTGGTTATTCAAACGGATAATGCCAACCTCCGTCTTGAGCATTATAGCAAACCCACAGAGCTTGTCAAGCCCATCTGACAAAAATAAAACCCGCCAACTTTTTTTGTTTGGCGGATCAAATTGGCGGAAGCGGCGAGGAAAGAGTTCCTCTGCCTGTAGCCGAGCCGGGAAGGAGGTTTTCTCCCACAAGCGGAGAAACGGGCTTAAAGCCCAACCGGCCCATGAGCCACGCAAACCGCTCCCATAAGACTTTTTAAAAAACAAATTGGTGAGAGGAGTTCCGCTGGAATCCTTGCGGTCTTTGTCCCCGCCCCTTAGGGCAACGACTACTCCCCCTCTCAAAATAAAACTTAGCATACTAATTAAATTCTTTCAACCACCACCCACTGCAAAATATTTTAGATATGATATAATTGGAAATAGGAGGACTCTTTTTATGGATAAAATAATTAATCCGCACGAGGATTTTACTCCCACACTCGAAGAGATTATGACACTGTGGGAATCGTACAAATTAAACGCAAAATTGACGCCTGATGAAGCATGGGATGCCATTGCCGCCGGACTCGCCTTACAAATGATTTTTTCTCCTAAACATGAAAGAAGCGTGATATTCCATTAAGAAGCGCCACAAAAAAACTCAAACAACCACCACAAGGTGGTTGTTTATTAAATTAAATCCTTTCAACCGGCGGTTACCTACTTTCCCCCTTTCGGAGTATCATCGGTAGTACGACGTTTTACGACTCTGTTCGGGATGGGAAGAGGTAGTGCCGTCGCCTCAAACCACCGAATGAAAAAATTTAATTATTTTTTACTTTTTCTCTGAACCATGTATTCTCTCAATATAAAATCCTGACTCGCGCACAGCTTTAAAAAAACCATTCAGAGATTCTTTTATAGCACTTCTTTGTTCCTCTACTAAATCTCCCGCTTCAGCAGCAGCCTCTAAGGTTTTAAGAGCGTCCATAGCGTTTTTTATTATTTCGACAGTTCCCTCATCAAATTCTGGTGTATGTGTTTGTTCACTCATAAATAAATACTACATCCTTTCTAATTAGAGGTCAATTCGTCTTTTTAAATATTAATTCGTAAGCACATTTTCTAACAAAACGGCCGCGTAAAAAGCAATTCGAACATTAGTACTCCTCGGCTGAACACCTTACGATGCTTACACCTAGAGCCTATCAACGTGGTCATCTTCCACGAGTCTGATAACGATTTCTAATCTTGGGGCGTGCTTCGCGCTTAGATGCTTTCAGCGCTTATCACTTATCGACATAGCTACCGAGCGATCCACCTGGCGGCAGAGCTCGTAGACCAGAGGTCAACTCCTCCCGGTCCTCTCGTCATGTATACCCCCTATTTCTAGGAGCACAGACTATATCTTCACCCGATATATTTCGGGTGTCGGCGTATTACCCATATAAACCTGCCGGCAAATTGCACGGCTTTCCAATTTATATGAGTCCGGTCCGCGCCAAATGGCGGGACACAAGTCGTTACGGGGTCAAATCTAAAACTTTCTGCAAAGTTTCTTTAGTCGTTTTCGTCCGGCTGGCATAATTGTTTGATTGAATAATTAAAATCCAATCTAATAATTTCTGCCGTTCTTCAAGCGAAAACTCAACTAAAGATTTTTTAGCAAGCAGAGCCGATGCTTTCAAAAGCGCTTCTGCCTGATTTTTCTTGAATTGAATAAATGGAAACAAAACTTTAAGAATTCCGTGAACTTGCTGATAACCATTTATCCGCAATTCCGTCATTCCATCGTTTCGCCTGGACAAATATCCAATTCCCAAACGCTTACGAATCCATGAAAGCGGCGTATCGTGCCTGCTATCCTGATAAAAACAGATAGTGGACATAAATCGCCAACCTTTTTTTGAATCGCTGCGTTTTTTAATCTGCAGCATTAAACTTCCATCGCCATCTAGAAATCCGGCAATGTAAGCGTAATTTAATTTGTTCTTTTTAGTTTTAGATCGACTTCCCACGGTATTGCCTTAAAAATTTTCTGGTCCTCAAGTAACTTCATGATACCACACCCCGGACCTATGGGCTGTGGATAAATACAACCAGAAAATTTATGAAGGTTCCACCGTTATTAGCCAAATTGTCATCAGAGATTACTCTCTGAAGTAGCAAAATTTACTAGGGAGAACTCCCCTCAAAAATCAACGGGCACAGTAGATAGGAGACCAACCTGTCTCACGCATGTTTCCACGCATTACTGCGTGCATTGGACTGTAACTTATTCTCTAAAATTTAGAGAGTATCGACGTTCAGTCTCTACGGGTGTTATTAATCTTTATTTTCAGGCTCGCTTAATTCTTTTTTGAGATCATTAAATTCTTCGAGTTCGTCGGGAGATAATGATACCTGCGATTCTAGCCACTTTAATCGCGTTTCTCGCTCAACTCTTTTTAATATCTCATCTGCCTCTGAAAAAGGCATTTTTTCTTGTTCCATAAAAATTAATTAAAACTTCCCTCGGTATTATCCTAACATGTGGCTTGGTCTACCACAAATGGACTTCACCGATATAAGTCGATTAATACACCTTATTATCACTAATAAGGGTCGCCGTGATATGTCGTTTTCTATACCTCGGGATTCAAACATGTTCAAAACCCAAATCTTTTTAGATTCTGAACGGTTTGAACCCAGC
Source organism: bacterium (assembly GCA_030648495.1). Taxonomy (GTDB): domain Bacteria; phylum Patescibacteriota; class Minisyncoccia; order UBA11713; family 2-01-FULL-45-33; genus 2-01-FULL-45-33. Next base: position 1,721 of record JAUSHV010000004.1, on the reverse strand, counting down.
TCACGTAACTTTTTAATTGGCGAACAGCCAAACCCTTGGGAGCTTCTCCACCCCCAGGATAAGTTGAGCCGACATCGAGGTGCCGAACTCCGTCGTCGATATGGACTCTTGGACGGAACTAGCCTGTTATCCCCAGAGTAGCTTTTATCCGTTAATCTTCCGCGGCATCGAGTGCCTACGGTCGGTTCACTATATTCTGCTTTCGCAACTGCGCGACATGCCCGTCTTGCAGTTAAGCCAGCTTTTGCTATTACACGACTAGCGCGATGTCCATCCGCGCCTAGCTGACCTTAATAAACTCCTCCGTTACTTTTTAGGAGGATTGCGCCCCACACAAACTGCCCGGCAGCTACTGTCCCCATTGAGTTTAATCTCAACAGGTTAGATTTTACATCTTTAAAAATGGCTGTTTCATCGTCGGATCCATGCCACCCGAGAGCGACACTTCAAATCCTCACCACTACGCTACGTAGTAAAAACGTAAAGCCAATAACAACTTGCAGTAAAGCTTCTGGGGTCTTTTCGTCTATCTGTGCCTAACCGGCATCTTCACCGGTATCGCATTTTCACCGAGCGAATCCTCGAGACAGTTGCTCAGTCGTTGCTCCTTTCGTGCGCGTCAGAACTCACCTGACAAGGAATTGCGCTTATCTGATTTATTATCCCGATATTCCTTAATCGAGAATCCTTCATGTCGCCATGAAGATCGGACTATATCTTGTCCCGCCTTCATTGAAATACAACGTGGGCGGGACTCTAGCGTGTAGTCTCTGAGGATTCTCAAATTCGTTTCTTTTTCCTGTTCATTTTACTAATAAGTTTTAGAATTTTATTTCTGCCGCTTTTAGTTAAATGTTCTTTTTGGATCATTACTTTAATAACTTTCTTAAAAATAAGAAAATCGTTTTGCTTATACGTTTGGAGCGGATATTTTTCGAAAAACGGAATTATTTTTGAATCCAGCTCTTGTAAAGAGCGGACACAATAACGATATAGATTCTCATTGTGATTATCGTATCGTTTATTTACAAAAATATTCCCGCAACCGAAAAATTTATTTATTTTCTTCAATGCCGATAAACTTTTCTCGCCTTGAGTAACTACAAATTCCGGAAAAATTTGTTTTCCAAATTTAGTGGTTTTATTGTTTATGACGGCAACAGAGAAACATCCTTCTCCATCGGTAAAGCCTGTGGTCCAATAGGCAAATTTGAGTCTTTCCTGCTGATTGTCTGCACCGGTCGCTTTGTTACTTTGTATAATCACCATATTTCTATGGACGTATTATACCATAGTAGCTCCGGATACTACAGATATTCCAGCATATAGCTAGATTTTACTAAGGCAGCGCTACTTACCTTAGGACCGTTATAGTTACGGCCGACATTGACGAGGGCTTCGGCCGGTCACCCCAACATATTGCTACATTGAAACACCAGCGTTAACCTTCTCGCATTGGTCAGGAGTCACCCCCTATACTTCCACTTACGTGTTTGCAGGGAGCTGTGTTTTTGATAAACAGTCGCCAAGCATACTTTAGCTGCGACCCCGAGGTCCGATATATTGCTATATTGTCATCGGGGTAATTCATATTGCGAACTTACGAATGCTTTTTTGCCGAGTTCCTTGAGGATCTCTCACTCGTTCACCTGAGTCTACTCGACTCACCCACCTGTGTCGGTTTTAGGTACGGATACGTATTTATATTTTTAGACGCTTTT
>JAUSHV010000063.1 GCA_030648495.1 bacterium | reverse complement strand
ATTCGGAAATCGCCGTATAAAATATATAATATTTATTTTTTAGTTTCGTAATCCTCGGATCTTCGCATCCGTACTTATCCCAATTTTTATCGGGAATAATAAATCTCCTGCGGTTTGTAAAATTAATTCCGTCGCGCGACTCCGCGATGCCGATGTCTGAAATTGCGAGCTTCGCATTAACCGCAGCGTGAAAATGAGGCACGGAAACCGCCCGGTAAAGAAGATAAATAAGCCTTCCTTTCCTGACGGGACAACCGTTAAAAACAGCCTCTGATTCCCATGACTGACTGATATTGGGTTTTAATACCGGATTATACGGGGATCTTTCCGCAAGCATATTTAAGCTTAGACTTTTCCTCTCTTAAGCTGAGGCTCTTTATGCGTGCGCAAAGCATCCACGAATTTATTAAAGTCCGCGTGCGCCACACAGACACAGCTGTCCGCTCCTCCGTAATAGACCAGAAGCTTTCCGTTTTTTACCACTGCGCCGGACGCATAAACAACCCCACCTTTAAAACCGTGGTTCTCGTAGTGCTCACTTGGCTCCAAAACCGGTTTACCGGAGCGCGCGAGTATTTTTGTAGGGTCAGTTAAATCCAACAGCATCGCTCCGACTTTATATTTTGACCAGTCGTTGTCCATCGCGTGATACAAAACCAGCCAGCCGTATTTCGTGCGGATAGGCACGGGGCCGACGCCTCTCACCCAATTATCCCAGCATCCTTTTCTCGGTTTTCCGCCGTGAACGCTTTGAATAAAAGTTTTGCCGTCAAAATCCAGATTATCAAAATATGCCACGGAAATTTCCGGATTGATGCTGTGCAAAACCGCGTATTTCCCGTTTATCTTTTCCGGAAAAATAACCCAATTTTTATGCACCTCTCCGGGCGGAGAAATAAGAACGGGCTCTTCCCAATGCCATTTTTTTGCCAAAAAATCCGCGACAGAAATAGAAGTAAGTCCGACCCGGATATCTCCGTCGCAAACGGTATATGTCATGTATAATTTATTTTCCTCCCCCACCCTTACGATGCGCGGGTCTTCTGCTCCGCCCCAGCTTCCGCCGGAAGCGTACCAAGAAACTCCCGGCCGTTTAGGCTGGACCTTGTGCTCATAAACTGGAAGTGGCAGACGCTCGTCCACTTTAAGCCCGTTGTCCGAAACCGCGTATCCAAGGCGCGATAAGCCGTCTTTGCCGATTGAACGGTAAAGAGCGTGGACTTTATTGTCCAAATGTATAACTCCGGGATTGAATGTCTGCCATGATTCCCAATCATGACCGCTTTTTGGGGCAATTATCGGATTATGGCGGTGTTTTGTGAGAGAAATTTTTCCTTTTCCTTTTGCATTTGCTTTTGCTTTTGTGCGTACACGTTTAATAGGCCTCTTTTTCGCCTGCCTCGACTTGTCCGAGGCAAGGCGGGCTGTTTTAGGCCTTTTTTTTATTGTTTTTATTGTCTTTTTGACGGCTTTCTTCCGTTTTGGCTTTATCACCGCCTTTGGCGGGACCCCGCCGGAGGCGGTGGTTTTTTTTCTGCTAGTTCTGCGCGGCATGCATCTATTTTATTTTTATTCAGCCATTTTTGCAAGCGTTTCCTGTTAACATCTATTTAAATTGTTGTAAATTCCAGTAATTAGCTGTGCATGAGCTGTCATGGCATCCGCAGTTCCATTTGGTTCCGTTCCAGTCGCAGATGTAGGAAAGGACGGATTGTTTTTGAGTAAGGTCAAGTGTGCCTAAAGAGCGGTTGGCGGAGCCGATGAACCAGTTGCCTCCTGAATCCATGCTTGAGCCGGAATAGTTAAATGAAGTCCATTGGCCGTTTTGCCAGACATAGCCTGTTTTGTAGATGTATTGAGTATTGGAGCCGTTGCCGATATTTGCAGTAGCTGTACTGCCGGAGCAGACAACATTCATTAGCAGTTCTTTTGCGTTTGTGAACCAGTTGAAGGATGCTGCGAAGGAGGTTGGGACTGCGAGGGAGGAGTTTAGAAGATTGGAGCAGGTGGAGGAACCCGGTGTTGGAGCGGGAGGAGCTGTGCCGCCGCCAAGTTCTCCGCGATTTAGAACCAATGGGTCATTTAAAAGCTGTAATACATTTTGATTGATGCTCATTCCGAAGTTAGCCCCTGTCCATGCTATAAAACCGACGCTTTTCGGCAAAGCTTGTTTTATTCCGTTAATCAGTCTCGTGTAGTCATATCCGCAATTTGATGTACACGTATTTTGTTTCGGGCCGAACTCACCCAAAATGAACGGTTTATTTGTGGTGAGCAAATCAGCATAGCCTCCCGCACACAAAGCCGGGTCATCACAGTAAATATCAGTCCCTACAAGATCAACATATTGGCTGCCGGGATAATAATAAAGTGCGCCTCTAAGTGCTCCATAAACATAATTCGGGTTATAGAGCCAGATTATGTTATTCAAGCCTTTAGTTACCGTGAAGTAATTGTAAGTAAATTTCCAAAGGTTTATAAAATCGCCTTGGTTAGCGGAACCCCACCAAAACCACCCGCCGTTCATTTCGTGAAGCGGACGAAAGATTACCACAACGCCTGCATCCTGCAGCTGTTTAAATCCTGTGGCAATTCTGTCTAATTCGCTCACAAAATTTGTATAAATAGCATTGCCGGGCGTGTAAACGGCAGGGAAAGGATACGTTGTCCGTCCGTAAACCCCTTTGGAACCGTCATAAAGCGGGTCAGGGTTATAAAAATGTTCCGTTATGCTTACCAAACCTCCATTGTTCCAATAGTCTATCAACACCGGATTGGCTTGCGCGTAATTTGCGATGCCGTTCCATTTTGTATATTCCATTCCAAGAATACCTACCCATATTCCGGTTTGATCAAATACTGTTTGTATTGTGTCAATTCCCCCTCTACCGCCTGCTGATACGTACGAGCCGGATATAACGCGGTTATCCGATTTGTTCGGAAGTCCTGCAAGATAATTTATGAGCCCCTGCTTATTATTTGTGAATTGATTTGCCGCGCTAGCATGAGAAACAAGCACAAAAGAAAAAGCCAAAGAAATTGCGATGACTGTCAAAGAAAGATTATTTTTATTCATGATTTAATTATACCAAGCACGAAGAAGAAGAAGAAGAAGAAGAAGTGGTGGTGGATATCTATTGCTTCGCCAGCCTCGACTAGCGCGAGTCTAGGCGGGGCTTCATCGTCGGAAAAAGGATGACTTCTTTGATGTTGTGTATATCGCCCAAAAGCATGGTGAGGCGATCAATGGAAACGGCGAGGCCGGCGGCGGGGGGCATGCCATATTCCAAGGCTTCAATAAAATCTTCATCCATCGGCTCGGCCTCTTTTTCTCCCGCTTCGCGCATCTTCTCCTGCGCTTCCATTCTTTTTCTCTGCTCCAGCGGGTCATTCAATTCTGAAAATCCATTTACCATTTCAACTCCGCCGATTATCAACTGAAAACGGTCCACCAAATCGGGCTTTCCCGAAAGCTCTTTTGCAAGCGGCGAGATTGCCAATGGATGCCCTACCAAAAAAACCGGCTGAATCATTTTTGGACGGCAAATTTTTGAGAATATTTCATTTGCAATCTTTTCTTTTGATTCATGGCTTTCAACATTAATTCCGAATTGTTTCGCGCGGAGCGCCAAGTCTTCGCGAGAAAGTTTCTCGGCTCCGACTATTCCTGCGTGCCTTTCTAATACGCTCCAAAATTCAATTGAAGGAATTTTTTTTGGAAAATCTATCTTTTGCTCTTTAAATATGAATGAGGATTTTTTATTGATCTTTTTTATGATGCTGTAAAGCGCTTCTCCTATGAATTTTTTTAGGGCTTCCGCATCCCAATAAGCGGCGTAGAGTTCTACGGTCGTAAATTCCGGATTGTGGGTCATATCAATGCCTTCATTGCGGAAATTTTTCCCGAGCTCGTAAACTTTCGGGAATCCCGCGACAAGCAGCCGTTTTAAATATAATTCGGGGGCGACGCGTAAATACATGTCGATATCAAGCATCCGGTGGTGCGTTTTGAAAGGTTCCGCGAGCGCCCCTCCATATTGCGGCTGCAAAATCGGCGTTTCTACCTCAAGAAATCCGGCCCCGTCCAAAACTGAACGGATTTCTTTGACTAAGCGTGAGCGTAGTTCCAACCGCGCTGCCACATCAGGGTTCATCAAAATATCCAGATATCTCTTACGAAATCTCTCTTCCACATCCTGCAACCCGTGCCATTTTTCGGGCAACGGACGGAGTGTTTTTGCAAGCATCTGCCAGCGCTCCGCTTCTATAGTCGGCTCTTTTCTTTTTGTATAAAACGGTTTCCCTAAAAAAGCGGCAAAGTCTCCGATGTCCAAAGCATCTCTTAAGAGCTCGTATTCCCCTTCGGCCAATTTATCTTTTCCTACAAAAACCTGTAATTTTGCTGTTCCATCAAAAATATCCAGGAACATTGAGTTGCCATGTTCTCTTTTGGCCATCACGCGCCCCGCAATGCCTGTCTTTTTCGCAAGTAATTTTTTGAAATTCTCCCTGACTCCCGAGATTTCAGAAAGCCCAAAATCCGCCTTAGCGGGATAAGGATTTATCTTTTTTTCCTTTAACAGCCCGAGCTTTTTTATGCGGTTAGCGCGTATTTCTTCTCCTGGTAAAGACATAGGCTAAGAATATCAAAAATTAGCCTTATTTACAAGCCATTGACGTCAAATTTGTTGGTAACTTATTTTATATATCAAGTGTTTTACTATGAGAAGTTTTGGGAGTAAAAATTGATAAACCATAAAAGTTTTGTAAAACTTATCGGCTTCGTAGCAAAGGCGCATCAAGAAAAAGTTTTACCAAAAGCAAAAGCTTTTCGGACATTTCCAAGCGGAGAACAAAATCCATATTTTACGCATTCACTGTGGTGTGCGACCATGATTTTGCTCGATACAAAGTTACCGGAAAGGGTTCGTGTACCGGGCGCAAAAGCTCTTTTGTTGCATGATGTTATTGAGGATACTTCTGCTTCTTTGCCCAAAAACATTTCGAACGAAGTCGAATGCTTAGTTAAAGAAATGTCGTACGCTGGCGGATTTAACGAAGAAAAAACTGCTGTACTGACAAAGTCTCCAATCGTACAACTACTCAAGCTTTACGATAAAACTGCAACGCTTTACGATGGGGATATCAAAAAAATCAGGTATAAGGAATGGACTGAGTTTATGCAAAAACTTATTAATACGGTTGAGCGCGAATACGGAACTTTGCACATCGTATTGCTCGCAAAAGAATTAATAAAAAAATATCAAAATATTTCTTAAACCCCCTTTTGGGGGGTTTTTAAATTATATCTATAATTTTGTAGATTTTCTCGCCTGCGGGTGTGAATGCTTTTACGGTCTCGCCTTTCTTATGGTCAAGAAGTGCACGTCCCAAAGGAGATTCGTTGGAGATTTTCTGGTCCTTAGGACTCGCTTCCTGCGAGCCGACGATGGTCAGCGTAAGTCGTCCCCCTTTTTCATCTTCGATGACCATCTGCGAACCGATGTCTATTTTGTCTTTCTGCGCAATCTGTTTGACAACGACTGCTCGGCGCAAAATATCCTCAAATTCTGAAATTTTGGATTCATTTAACATTTGTGCCTCTTTTGCTTCAGAGTATTCGGCATTCTCCGATAAATCACCCAAACTTTTTGCAAATTCCAAACGATCGGCAATCTCCTTGCGCTTTTTTTTCTTTAAATGTTCGAGCTCAGTCTTTAATTTGTCCAAGCCCTCTTTTGAAAAATATTCTGAATCTTGGTCCGGCATAATTTTTTATAATTTATAAATTTAATGTCTATTTATCGTGTGCTAAGCATTATATCATTATCGAGCCCTGAAAGGAAATTGTTTCCTGCCATCCACCCAATCATCTGTGCGGCCGCATACGTTGCGCCCACGAGATTCTTCGACGAGCCGGACTCCATAAGTATAGTGTAGGCAAGAAGCGGTTCTTCATAAGGGAAAAACCCTATTGACCACGAATGCACTCTTCCCGTGTCTCCAATCTCCGCAGTTCCGGTCTTTGCCCCAATCGGTATCTGGAGGCCGGAAAGCCCTGAAGCTGTGCCATATGTCGCGCTTCCGCGCATTCCCTCTTTCACTATTTTAAAGAGGTCCACCGGCAACATATCGGTTTTTTTGGGAGCATAAGATAATTTTTCAACTACTTTCTTATTGTTATCAACAATTGCCTGCACTATGTGAGGGTAAGGCATAATGCCGTCAGTTGCAATAGAGGTCACATAGACTGCAATCTGCATCGGCGTCACTAACATCTCTCCCTGCCCGATTGCCATATGATAAGTATCCCCGATTGTCCATGCGCGCGTATTTTTGTGATTGCTTGGGTCAGGCACGAATCCCGATTTTTCTCCTTCGAGATCAATGCCTGTCGGCTCGCCGAACCCGAAAAGCGAAAAATATTTTTTCAAATTAAAAGCCCCCAAGCCTTTTTGGTCCTGAAATCCGCCGCCTACCTCATAAAAATAAACATCACTTGAATATGCCAGAGCTTGTCTCATATCAACCCAACCGTGCGCCTTCCAGTCCGGGAAAACGCTCGGTTTATCGGGAAAATAAGAATTAGGAATAGATATGGAGCCGGTGGAAAGTATTTGTTTTGACGGATCAATAATCCCTTCCTTCAACGCGCCAAGAGCCACCGCGGGCTTTACTATCGAACCGGGCGGATAAAGACCGGAAACAGCCCGGTTTATAAAAGGTTTTTTGGGATCGTTTATCAAGCTTGTTATTGTTTCCTGAGAGACTTTATTGCCGGAAGAAAGCAGATTAGGATCGAATTCAGGAACGCTGGCCATGGCGAGTACTTCTCCTGTCCTGACATCAATTACAATACCCACGCCGCCGACAAACCCACGCTCATCGGCGACGGATTTTATTATTTGGGTAAGTTTTATCTGTAAATCCTTGTCTATGGAAGTCAGCAAGTTTTTGCCGCTCTCTGCGCTCTCGCCAATACCAGAACTTATAATATTTCCTTTCGCATCAACCTCTTCTATTGATTGGCCGAGAACGCCTTTTAAAATATCATCATAATTGGCTTCCAGGCCGTTGGATCCGCCTTCATTATTTGCATATCCGACGAGATGCAAAAAACCTTCGGTAAGATATTTCGTAGTCGAAGTTGAATTTTCCAAGAGTGGCTTGCCGTTCCTGTCGTAGACTATCCCCCGTTCCGGAACAATTGCTGAAACTTTGAGATAATTTTTCTCCGACCTATCGCGCAAAGCATCTCCGGTTATCGCCTGCAAATAAACGGCCCGGCCTAAAAACACAAAAAAAAGGACCAAAAAAACCGAGCCGAGATGGGCAAATATTTTGCTCTTGATGGGATTTTCCACTCGGCCTTCCAAATTTTCCTTATGGTACCCCGGCATGTTTTTGGCATCGAGAAAAATCTCTTCCACCTCTATTCCTCTTTTATTTTTTTTGTATCGCATGAACAACGGATATGCTAAGAGCTACGGCTGTTAAATATATAAAAATATGACCTAGATAAGAATATGACGGCATATGTATTCCCAAGATTAGTATTGACCAAATAAGAGAAAATAAAAAACTGACCGCTAAAGATATTAAAATATTAAGCCATGGGAAAACAAATGGCAACACATAGCCGGCGCCCGCTATGATAAGCGCCGGCAAAAAATAAAATCCGAGCTGCGGAGAAGCCAGTGATTCAAATACAAATCCTATGATTATCGGCAAAACAAATATCATTGGCTTTTAACCGCCATGACATCTATCAAAGAACTCAAGGACAAAGGACTTGTTATTCTCACATCCTGCATTTCTCTGCCTTCACTTTTCCGGATTCCGCTAACCAAACCAACGGGATACTCCGGTGCTTCACCAAGCCAAATAATATCTCCAACCGCGATAACTGTATCCTTCGGAAGTTGTGCCAAAAGCTCGCCACGCCCGGCGCCGACAGCTTCAAACGCTATTTCCTTATCTTTTCCGGTACGGAATATGATTTTCTCGCCAAAACTTCCAATTGGCTGCACTTTACTCCAGTTCTCGCCTGTCTCCAAAATTTTTCCGATATATATCTTGTCTTTTGCGAAAACGAGGTCTCCTTGTTTCAAACCGACACCCTTTCCTTTGTTTAGCAATAAGATATCGGAAAATAAATATCCTCCTCCAAGTTTTATTTGCGCCGGTATCTCTTTTTGTATTTTTTCTCCCAAGGCAGCATTTAAGATTTTATTTTCGCTTTCCAAAGACTCTATCCTTGTGTTCAAAAACAATACTTTCGTGTTTTCCGCCTTACCCTCCGCCTGCCTCGGCAAATTCAATTTAACAAACAGCGACGAGAGCGGGCCTTCGGTTATTTTGGCTTTCAATAAAATAAAAATTAGCGCGAAGAGCGCAAATATTGAAATTGCCAAAATAGCCTTACTTTGTTTTTTTCTTTTATGTTGGAGGAATGTCATAGTCGTCTTCTATTAGTACGTCACGCAAACTGTCAATATCTTCCAGAATTATGCCGCATCCGCGGACTACCGCGGTCAAAGGATCTTCCGCAATATATACCGGCATTTTTGTTTCTCTTTCTATTAATTTATCAAGTCCTCGTATCAGTGAGCCGCCGCCCACCAAAAGTATCCCACGGTGCATGATGTCGGAGACAAGTTCAGGCGGAGTATCTTCTATTGTCGCTTTTACAGCTTCCGTTATCGTTCTAACAGATTTTGCGAGAGATGTTCGCACATCGGTATCGGTCACGACGACTTCCCGCGGAAGTCCTGTTACAAGGTCGCGGCCGCGAAGCGTCCCTTCCAAAGCTTCGTTCGTTTTCCAAACCGAACCTATAGAAATTTTTACATCTTCCGCCGTGCGTTCGCCGATAACCAGTTTAAATTCGTCCCGCGCGTAAGCTACGATATCTTCGTTAAATTTGTCTCCCGCGACCCGCAAACTCCTCGAAGCAACGACCCCTCCCAACGATATTACCGCAATATCGCATGTGCCCCCTCCCAAATCTATGACCATTGAGCCTACAGCCTCTTGCACGGGCAACCTTGCGCCAATTGCTGCCGCCATCGGTTCTTCTACCAGATAAACCTCGCGCGCCCCGGCACTTTTTGCCGCATCCCGCACAGCTCTTCTTTCAACTTCGGTAATGCCTGAAGGGATTCCTATCACTATCCTCGGGCGTGCGAAAAGCTGGGTGGCTGAACTATGCACTTTTTTAATGAAATAATTCAACATTTCGGAAGTAACTTCAAAATCGGAAATTACTCCGTCGACAAGGGGCCTCACAGCCACAATGTGTCCCGGAGTGCGCCCGACCATTTTTCTGGCCTCCACGCCGATTGCCACCACCTGCTCGGTTTTTTTATTCAAAGCGACTACCGAAGGCTCGTTGATGACGATACCTTCCCCTTTTATATACACAAGGGTATTCGCGGTCCCCAGGTCAATACCCAAATCTTTTGAAAATGCTCCGAAAAGTTTATTGAACATATTTTTTTATTTCTGAAATCTTAACAAGCTCGGCTTCTTTTTTACCACGTTTTTTTAATTCAACTGAATCGGATTTTAAAGTTTTCTCACTTATTACCATTCGCAACGGTATGCCGACGAGATCACTTTCGGCAAATTTCTCGCCTGCCGACTTCTCTTCGCGGTCATCATATAGAACTTCAACTCCTTCAGCCGTCAATTTTTCATAAAGCTTGTCGGCTTCCGCCTTTACATTCTTATCATCGCTCCGCAAATATACCAAGTGGACAGCGAATGGGGCCACACTTTTGGGCCAGATGAACCCATTTTCGTCGTTTGAAACCTCTGCAACAGCCCCCATAAGGCGTGAGAGCCCGATGCCATAGCAGCCCATAAATACGGGCACATCCTTTCCCTCTTCATTTTTGACGCGCATTCCGAACGCATCGGAAAATTTTGTTTTAAGCGGGAAAATATTGCCTACCTCTATTGATTTTTTCGGCTCACCCAAAGCCCCACCGCATTCAGGACACTTCGGATGTTCGTTCTTTATTTCATCGTTTACGGCAACTTTACACTTATCGCAAACATAAATAGTATCTTCGCCTGCAGGCGTCAGCATTTGGAATTCATGGGAGAATTTTGAAAAAGTTCCCCCGGCCGCATATGTAAAATAAGTTTTATCCCCGATGCAGGTCCGCTCAAAAATTTTTATGTAAGCTTTTTTTACGGTCTCATAATATTTTTCAAAGTCTTCCATGGTCAGATGGAACGAATACATGTCTTTCATCGAAAATTCCCGCCCGCGAAAAAGTCCTGACTTGGCCCTGAGTTCGTTCCTGAATTTGGTTTGAATCTGGTAAACCGCCACGGGTAAGTCTTTGTATGAATGCGCGAAGCGCTGGACGAGAGGCACGACAACTTCTTCGTGGCTCTGGCCCAAAACAAATTTAGATCCATTCCCGAGTTGCGTATGGAACAGGTCGGAAATATTTTCCCTGCCGGTCTTGATATAGTTATCCATCGGATGCAGTGCCGGCATCAAAATTTCCTGCCCGCCGACCGCGTTCATCTCCTCGCGGATGATCTGTTCTATTTTTTTCAATATCAAAAGCCCAAGCGGCAAATAAGAGTAAACTCCTGACATAAGCCGTTGGATAAACCCCCCCCGCTCCAAAAGAAGTGCATTCAGGCTTTCCTCGTCCTTCGGAGGATTTTTTTCAATTTTAGTGAATAATCGCGATTGACGCATAGCCGAATCTTAGCGCCCCGCCTCAAATAAGGCAAATTTTGACTATTAGAGTCCCTATCTTAAGATTGAAAATAGATAGAAAGGAGGTAATAGAGTATGTCTATAAAAAAGAAGACATTTTCTTTAATGGATGTTTTGTTAAATAGAGATAATCTTATTCAATGTGAAATTGCCGCGAGCTTGCATCGTAGCGGGCATGATATAAAGAAAATTCATAAGCCTTTAAAGGAAGGGCTTAAAAAGGCTCAAAAAGAATTTGTGAACGACTTACAAAATCATGCCGGCGAAGCTGGGCTGGAAATTCTTAAAGATTTAAAAAGGCGATACAAATCAAAAATTTAGCGGCTAGCAAGCCGCCTTTTTTTTTATTTCTTATTCACTTGGACGTCCAACATCCAAGTGGAGACTATGCTTCAAGTGAGAGCAAATTCTCCATTTCTTTTAAAGAATCTTTTCTTGTTAACATATTATCTAGCGCTTCCTTCACAAAATCTTCATATTCGCTTTTGCTTTTAAATTGCTTGAGTATAATGTCTTTTTTACAAAATATCTCTTTACTACTTTTATAGATAAATTCATCCAAACTAGACCGGAACTTATCACGCTTTAATTTGTGAACTCGGTTATTTAAATTCACATAAGCGCTTGCATGTAATAAATATTCATTTGAATCAATATGGCTTGATTTAAACCTTCCTTGAAAAAGGACTCCGTTGCGTTTATATTTATTATTAAAATATTTAGTATAACCGCCACTTAACCTTTTCATAAATTCACTAATACCTCCCTCCGCGCATTGTTCTAAAATCATATGATAATGGTTTGGATTTAGGCAATAGCAAACAATATTTACTAACTTGGACGTTGGACGTCCAAGTTTATGATCTATAAAAGAATTCTCGTAAATACTACCTATCGGTATAACAGAATTAAATTCAGCTATACTTTGTAGAAATCTGTCAAAATCGTAGTTGTTGTTAAAAACAACACGTTTGTCCGTACCACGATTATATATATGATAAAATTCACCGGTGACAAAAGCCTTTTTTCTCATGGAATCTATATTAGCACTTGGATGTCCAACGTCCAAGTGAGTGTAAATAGCTTAAAATAGGGCTTTTATGTCCTTGAAGGTTATTAAAAGCATGAGTGCGATTAGAAGAGCGAGGCCGAGGCCGTGAACGGTGGAGCTGACATTCGCCGAGATCTTCTTGCCACGAATGGCCTCTATTACAACAAATAAAAGCCTGCCGCCATCAAGCCCCGGTATGGGCAAAACATTTATGATGGCTAAATTTATTGATAAAAGCGCGATGAAAGTAAGTAAGACAGAGAGCCCCATACTCGTAGCTTGCCCCGTCAAATTATAAATTCCCACCGGTCCCGAAACTTGCACGCCTGCTCCGCCATTCCATAAACTTTTAATCAGCATCCAGAATCCTTGTAAAGTTGCCGTAGCCGCGTTCCACATGATTTGCCCGCCTTCTATCGGCGCAAGATAAAATGGAGTTTTTTTAATATGCACCATAGACAAAGCGACTCCTAAGGCCCCCTCGCCTTCCGGCGGATTTGCCCGCGGGACAATTGTTACTTTAAATTCAGATTTTCCACGCCCTATAACCATTAATATCTCGTTCCCTTTATGCGCTCCGATAAATTTTTGCGTCTCGTCTATTGTTTTTGGAGTAACCGAGTCCGCATCGCTCACCATATTAGATATAGTGTCTCCCGCTTCAAGCTTCGCCGCTCCTGCCGGAGAATTTGGAGAAATTTCCACTATCATGACTTTGGCGTCGGGATAGAGCGCGATATCTTTATCTTCCAAAGATTCAAAAGTTCCCATCCCGACAACTGCGACAAAAATCATATAAGCTAATAAAAGATTCATAAGAATCCCCGAAGCAAGCACCGCCGCCTGCACCCAAGCCGGTTTATTTGCAAAATGGCTAGGGTCTGAAGAATCGCCTCCGTCCTCGCCCATGATTTTGACAAATCCGCCAAGAGGCAACCAATTGAAAGAATACAATATGCCTTTTTTGCTTCTCACGCCGAACATGCGCGGCGGTATCCCAAATCCGAATTCTTCCACTTTTATCCCGAAAAACAACGCCGAAAAAAAATGCCCCGCTTCATGCGAGAGTACCCGCGCCAAAAGTATTACGAAAAAGACAAAAAGGGTTATAAGCATAATTGAATTTACTTAGTTTAGCATAAATTTAAAAAAATAAGAGCCGGTCCTTGCTTTGCTCATTTGAGCATCACAAGAACCAGCTTTATATACTAGCCCGCCCACCAAAATATCAGCTTGCATGCACTCAGAAATCCTAATCCGCCTCCTAAGGCTGTTCCTGCTCCCGGACCAAACAATGGCGGACTGAGTAGTGGCTCGATGAATCGATAGCCGATGAAACCGCCAATTAAAGTTAGAGCTAATACGAAAATCAAAGCTGTCAAAAGCGCTACAAAAGCAGCAGATAACTCGAACCACGAACATTTCGAGAAATGAATCTTGATGTCATTTAAAAACGAGTCTCTCATTTTCTTTTTCCTTTCTGTTAACTTTATGGGTAGTTGTTCAAATATCTATTGCTAATTAGATCATGATTCTAAATTTCAGTCAATAGCAAAAAACCCTTTATTTAAAGGGTTTTTTGATGTATTCTAAATCAAATCTCCATTACCTCTTTTTCCTTTTTCTCCGCCAATGTTTCGATTTGTTTGGTTATTTCCTCAACCATTTTTTCCATTTTCTCTTTTTGCGAGAATTTTAGATTTTCGGAGATAAGTTTGGCGCGCTCTTCTTCTTGGATTGTTTTCCAGATATCGTCGCGCTGTTTGCGGATTGATTTCTTGGCTTCCTCCATTTTCTTGCCGATAAGTTTGGCAAATTCTTTTCTACGGTCTTCCGTCAACTGCGGGATGGTAAGCCTCACCTGCCCGCTCTCGGCTACCATGCCAAGGCCCAAATTGGCTTTTTTTATCGCAGATTCTATTCCTGGGAGAGTTGATTTATCCCAAGGCTTGACCACAATACTCCTTGCGTCAGGCGTTGATATGGCCGCCACATGCGACAATGGCATCTGGGCGCCGTACGATTCAATCTGGATATTCTCTACCAACGAAGAGGAGGCCCGCCCGGTGCGAACTTGCTTGATGTCCTCGGCAAAAAACGCGAGAATATTTTTTAGGTCTTTTTCTTCTTTTGCGAAATCAATCATTTAACTATGATAATACCATAATAATATACTCTCCCAAAAGACGTTTATTTATCGTAGGATCGGAAAGAGCATCCATCGCTTTTAGAATTCTTTTTGTACGTTCTATATTTGAGAGAGTCGGGCTCCGGCGCATTATATCCCTCACATAACCCAATGCGCTTCTTACAAATTCCCTGAACTCGCTTGCGTCTTCATGCGGCGGCTTTGTGGTTGGATTAAAACTCGCCGATCCTCCTTCGCCAAGGCTTCGGAGGACCAAGCCGCCTTGGAATTTCAAATGCGCGAAGCGCGAGCGGAGTGTCGGCAATACTTTCTCCAAATTTTCTGTAGTTGCCACAATGAAACTGGCCAAGCTCGGCTCCTCCAGCAGCTTAAGCAAGGCGGGCGCGGCCTGCCAGCTTAAGCGCTCGATATTCCTTATCAAAAAAATATTTTTCTCCCCAACCAAAGGGCTCATCGAAGCCTTTTCTTTTACCAGCCGGATATCATCAATGGTTATCGGGTCGGAGTTTATTTCACAAAAATCAGGATTTACGCTTCCTAATTTTTGCGGCTGCAACTCTCCCAGCAAATATTCAATGGCCTCATTTTTGCCTTTTTCATCTATCCCAGAAAACAAATAAGTATGCGGGAGCGCCCCATTTTTTATCTGACGCTTTAGAAACTCTATTTTTTTATTTTCTTTCGTCACTTTTTTTATTTTTACTTAGCTCTTTTTCTTCCTCATAAAGCTCTCTTAGTCGTTGGAGAAAATTTTTCGCGGATTTTTTATCGTTTTCCGCTAGCGAGTTTATTGCTTCTTCCAATTTTTTAAAATTTAAAAAAAGGGAAGGAGAGCCGTCATTTTTAAATTTCCAAGCATAAAAGCTGTCTAAATACAAAACATTGCCTTCTTTATCTTTAGTATAATTTATCAGCGCGAGATCAAGACTTCGAATACCTAATTGATCGATCTTGAGCTGAAAATCTTCAATGTCCTTATCCAAAGATATAGTCTCTACTGCTTTTTTATATGCTTCTGTTTTGCTTGAGTCAGGCATCTCATAGTATTCTCGTATCGCCCTATGGCGCTCATCGACTTCAACCTTATCTATTTGATAAGCGTTTGGCTCACTTCCAACCCAATGCATATCTGGAATATTTTTAGGCAATAAAAAGTGAATAATTTTTGTAAGATAATATCTAGCCTTAATTTGCTTCGGCGTTTCTTTTATATATTCATGGAATTTTGCGAAAACTCGGTCTTTATTTTCAGGATCAGGATATACTGTTTTTTCATTGCCGCTGCCTATTGATTCGTTGGGTTTTTCTCCATTAGCCATATCATCTTTTCGCGACAATGCTTCTTTTGTATATATCCAAGTGTTCCAAGGCGATGCCTGTACCCTTGGCGACGCAATAAAGCGCGTCTTTTGCAATGCTCGTCGGCACTCCCGTTGAGCGCGAAACCAAGATATGCAAATTACGGAGAAGCGAGCCTCCTCCTGTCATGATTATCCCCTGCTCAATAATGTCGGCCGCGAGCTCAGGCGGAGTATTATGCAAAACTTGTTTTATTGATTTTACAATATCGCGAAGTTCGGATTCTATTGCTTTAACGACATCGTTGGTATGGATTTCCAGCGACCTCGGAAGCCCCGAGAGAAAATCGCGCCCTTTTATATTCATCGAGAGCTCCTCGTCCAACGGTATCGCCGAGCCTATCGCAATCTTGATATCCTCGGCGGTGGAGTCGCCTATTGCCAAGTTAAATTGTTTTTTAACATAGTCGGCTATCGCCTGGTCGATTTTGTTGCCGGCGACTTTCACGGACATTGAAGAAACTATGCCTCCCAAAGAAATTACCGCTGCGTCCGTCGTTCCTCCGCCGATGTCCACGACCATGTGGCCTCTCGGTTCGTGAATTGGAATACCAGCGCCAATCGCGGCAAGAACCGGTTCTTTGACCACGAATGCATTTTTGGCACCTGCTTTTATTGCCGCTTCCACCACAGTTCTTCTTTCATTAGACGTCACGCCGGCCGGCACTGAAATTAAAACGTCGGGTTTCAGCAAATTCCATTTTCCAACTGCTTTGCCGATAAAATATCGTAGCATCGCTTCGGTTACGCGATAGTCAGCAATTACCCCGTCTTTCATCGGGCGGTAAGCGACAATATTGTCGGGCGTCCGTCCTATCATGACCTTCGCTTCATTGCCGACTGCGAGAACTTTATTTTCAGGCATGGCAACTGCCACAACCGACGGTTCGTTCATCACTATTCCCTTGCCGTAAACAAACACAAGAGTATTCGCGGTCCCCAAGTCTATCCCGACTTTTTTTATTAAAAATGGCATTTCGTATCTTTGTTATAGCATTTGGTTTTAATATTGTGAATAGTTGCAAAACAAATAGGTATATGCTATGAATTTGAACAGATAAATATGGATGAGTAATGAAAAGGGTTGCGCAATTTTTTATAATTCTGGCTTTGTTGACGAACCCACTTCAGAGTTTTGCTCAAAATGAGACAGAAACACTCAAAATAAAGACCCAGATAGAAATATTGAAGGACGTGGAACGGTTGTTACAGGAAGAAATGTATCAAGAAGCGGTTGGCCTTGAGAATTTTGTCGACAAATTCTTCGTAGCCCTAAATGGGAGCGCGATACCAAACAAAGAAGACATCACCCTCCAACTTGTTTTTTTTGAAACAAAACTCATTGATTTGCTTTTTAAAATAGCTATTACGCAGGGCGTGTTAGGGGCGGTGATTGACAGTGAAGCACCAATAGACCCATTTGTAGCGCTTCAAATCTTGATGCTATCCAAGCCACCGTTAGAATTTGTAAATGATATGTTGCCAGTTATCAGAAATTCTCTAGATGCGCTTCGAGCCGAGAAAACTTCGCTAGAAAATATGCTACCTGACAATAAATAGAAAGTCTTAAATAATTTTAGCAATTCAAGCGGCCTCTGGCCGCTTTTTTTTAAATCCTTTTGATATCCGCACCGATCGCGCGCAGGCGTTCATCAATCCTCTCATGCCCCCTATCTATTTGATAGATGTTACCGATTTGCGATTCCCCTTCCGCAATCAGCGCCGCAATCATGAAAGCAAGTCCGGCGCGCAAATCCGGACTTTCCAGTTTCCTGCCGTAAAGCGGCGTAGGTCCGGAAACTATCGCCCGGTGAGGGTCCATTAACGAAATATTCGCCCCCATGCGATTGAGATCGGCGGTGTATGCAAGACGCCCTTCAAATATCGTCTCATGTATCAAACTTTGTCCCTCTGCCTGCGTCGCGAAAACGGCAAACGGAGCCTGAAGATCCGTCGCAAATCCCGGATACTCTTTTGTCTTCACATGAACGGCTTTTGTTTTTTTTATTTTCTTTACAAGCGCAAAATTTTTCTCCTGCGTAATTTCGACTCCTGCTTCTTTAAGAAGAGCTGTGAGAGAAGCCACCTCTTCCGGAAAAATATTTTTTATTAAAAGCTCGTCGGCTGCGAGCGCACCGAGTATCAAAAAAGTTCCTGCTTCTATCCTGTCGGGAGGCGCAACAAAAGGCTCCCTGCCCGGAAGCAATTTTCCTTCCCTTCCTTCTATATGTATCGTAGTAGTCCCAGCCCCCGTAACTCTCGCGCCGTTCCTATTCAAAAAATCAGCCAAATAGGTTATTTCTGGCTCCATGGCACAATTTCTTAAAGTAGTCCCTCCCTTAGCCAACACCGCGGTCATCATCATCCCTTCGGTGCCGGTTACACTTTGCGTCTTGAAAGCATAATCTGCGCCTTTCAATCCCCCTTTAGCCTCCGCTTCATATATTAAATTACCCCCTTCGGTCTTCGCGGGAGTTTTTATTTTTGCGCCCATCGCTTCCCAACCGGAAAGAAAAACATCAATCGGCCGCGCGCCTATTACGCATCCGCCGGGATGTGGGAAAGAAACAACTCCGTGCCTCGCCAAAATAGGCCCCACCGGCAAAATAGAAGCTCGGAAGCGTTTGGCAATCTCCATATCCATTTTTCCTTCAAGATCAATCGACGATATCAGCTCATTCATCCGTTTAATATCTTCAATGTCCGGAAGCTGATGAAATTCGGGCTTATCTTTAAAAAGCAGAGATGAGGCGAGCGCGGGCAACGCGGAATTCTTTGAACCGCTTACGGAAATTTCGCCGCCAAGAGCACACCCGCCCTGTATTAAAAAATGTGGCATACACTTAAAATTTATGCTAAATTGAATGCAAAATCAAATTAATGTTAACCAAAAAAAAACGCACAATCCTCTTTTGGCTCTCAATAGTAGCATTCTTCGCCTTGCTTGGGCCAATGCTCATATATAGCGCCGGGTATCGGCTGGGGCCCAACTGGACATTGGTCAAAACCGGAGGTATTTTCATCAAAGCTTCAAAAAACGGTGCGTTAGTTAGCGTCGACGGCACAAGAAAATACACGTCATTTATTTCTAAATCAGTACTTATCAAAAACGTCAGCCCCGGCTTCCACAAAACGAGCGTAAGCCTCGGTGGCTATTTTGACTGGGAAAAAAATCTTGAAGTCACGCCTGAGTTGGTAACTTCGCGCGAAGCGCTTTTAGTACCGCAAGATGTTCAGGGAAAAATGCTTGGCACCACGAGCCCGCAATTAACGGAGCCTTACCTGAAAAAAGAAGTGCTTTTTTCTTATAACGACGCCGGAAAACCTGGGCCTATCTATTCAAGCGTAAAAAAATTCTGGAAACAAGACGGAGATTTTCTTATTCTTGGCGAAGATAATAATTTTTATAAAAACGGAGAACCTTATGAAATACCGGAAAACTGGGGAGAAAAAGCAAAAGCTATTTTTACGGGCAAAAAAATGAGCTTGATTACGGCGGACGCAACGCGCATAATTTATTGGGACGAATCGGGAATCGATTCTTATTGGATATCCGACATCGGCAAAATGCCTCAATGGGAAAACCTGAGCGCAAAGCCTGACGGCGTAGACCGTTATCTCCATATTTATTCCACTGATAAAGGCTTGCGCGCGGTTGCGGAATATCCGGATTATCAGGATTATCTTCTCGCTGAAATTTCCAACGGAATATTTGTTTTGGAAATAGAGTCAACCGGCGGACAAAATATTTTTCCATTATATAAAGGTAAATATCCTGAGATTGTCTCTGTTCCTAATTCTCCGGGAGGAGAGCTCATCATAAAAGACGGGGCAAATTATATCGGACTGGAACTGCCTTAACTTTTATTTGAATTTCCAAGTCGCGAGGATTTTGGAAAGGTCATCCGTAAAATCTTTCAAGGCCGTGGCTTGGTAGAGATTGCCTCCGTACACGAACCACGCTTCAACCGTCGTATCCGTCTGGAAAGCAAGCGCATCTGTTCCGTCCAAAGAGAAATTTTGCGATTGGCGTATCTCCATATCCGGCAAATCCTTTTTAATGCGCTCCGGAGTAATAGGCCCCGGCTCGTCAAAACTATTTATGTATATTTGGAAAGTTTTATTGCCTTTCCCTTCCGCGAGTACCGTGAAGCCCTGGTCTTCGTCAATTTCCTTAACATCAAAGCCGTCCGGATAGCTGAATGTAAAGCCATAGTCGGTATTCTCGTAATTTTGCGGGTAGACCGAGACATCGGGATTTGCCGAGGCGGCGTTATACGAATTGTTGAAATTAAAATCCGGTAAAGCTGTCTTTTGCGAAGAGCCGCCTTTTTTCATAAGAAGCACAGCGCCTATTCCCAAAGCTAAAACTATCAAAAAAGCCGTTATAAGTTTGCCGAATTTAGTCATATAATGATTATATATAAAACATGCCAAAAAGCGATATCAAAGAGTTTATAGACTTTTTTCACGACGCTTCCAAAAAGACACGCGGCGTATCGGCAATTATTGTCCGCGGAAGGGACGGGAGACTCGCCCAGCGCGCTCTTAAAGTATTCTCCAGAACACAGCTTGAAATGATGGCAGTGTGGTTTTTGGCAAAAAAAACAAAATTGAAGCCCGCAATAGGCACAATGCTTTCAAAGGTGCTAATGGAAGAGCTTGAGCGAAAATTGCAGCACCATAGTTTTTGGAAGGAGCTCGACGAGATATATGAAAAATATTACCCTAGACAAATGTGGCTGGATGAGCTAAAAAAAGAAGAATGATAGTCCAAAAAGAAAATAAAGTTTTGAGAGAGAACGCCGGCAATGTAGCCGATATTGATACGGCCGAAGTAAAGACTGTAATTAAAAAAATGGCTGAAGCCATGTTCAAAGAGCCCGACGGCATAGGCATTGCCGCTCCGCAAATCGGAGAATCTTTGCGGATATTTTTAGTTGCCGGAGAAGTTGTTTCCTCTACATCAGAAGAGCTTCGGCAAAAAGAGAAAATGGATGACCAAATCTATCTCACGTTCATAAACCCTGTTTTCAAAAAAGTTTCCGCCAAAAAAAATAAAGACGTAGAAGGATGCCTTTCAGTACGCGGGATTTACGGTGAAGTAACAAGGCCTGAAAAAGTAACGATAGAATATTTTGACGAACATGGGAAAAAGCATTCCCGTGGAGCCTCGGGGCTATTCGCCCGCGTTCTCCAGCACGAAATGGACCATCTTGAAGGTACGCTTTTTATCGACAAAGCGAAAAATATCCATAAGATAAAGGCGGAGATGCCATAAAACACATGAATATCGTTTTTTTTGGGACTTCAGAGTTTGCCGTGCCGGCGCTGGAAGCGCTGATAAAAGCCGGCTATGTCCAGATTACCGTTGTAACGACTCCCGACAAGCCGGCCGGCCGTGGGCTCGAAATCGGCTCCTCGCCCATAAAACAATGTGTGAAAGACCGTTGGCTTTTACTTATGCAGCCTGAAAAATTAGATGAAGCGTTTTTACAAAAAATCAGAGATTTAAAGCCGGATGTCGGAGTCGTTGCCGCATACGGCAAAATTTTATCAAAAGAACTTATTGAAATATTTCCCAAGGGCATTTTGAACATCCATCCTTCATTGCTTCCGAAATACCGGGGTGCTTCGCCAATTGAATTCAGCATTCTTGCCGGCGAAGAAAATAATACCGGCGTTTCAATCATACTTATCGACGAAAAAATGGACCATGGACCAATTTTGTCCCAAACAAGGTTTAGGTCAGTAAATAACCTAACCCTTGTTTGGAATTATAGTCAGCTCCACGATTCGTTAGCAAAACTCAGTGCAGAACTTTTGATTGAAACGCTTCCTGAATGGTTAGCCGGGAAAATCATACCTATTCCCCAAGATGAATCTGAAGTGACCGTGACAAAAATTATTAAAAAAGAGGATGGAAAAATCGACTGGAACCAGAGCGCGGGTTACATTGAACGGATGACGAGGGCTTATGAAAAATGGCCCGGAGCTTATACGCTGA
This sequence comes from bacterium, assembly GCA_030648495.1. Lineage (GTDB taxonomy): Bacteria > Patescibacteriota > Minisyncoccia > UBA11713 > 2-01-FULL-45-33 > 2-01-FULL-45-33. The sequence continues at coordinate 224 of JAUSHV010000063.1, read as the reverse complement.
TGGAGAATAAAATTCTAAAAATTATAAAAGCTGAGGTCGTGGAAAGAAATCTGACCATTCAACCGGGCACAGTATTCGAAAAAGAAGGTTTCCCTGCCGTCGCCTGCGGCGAGCTTGCCGTCAAACTACTCATTGTCAAACCTGAAGGCAAAAACGAAATGCCCGGCGACGCATATCTGCGCGGTCATAGGGAGATTTTAAAATCTATCCTATAATCCCTCCTT
>JAUSHV010000060.1 GCA_030648495.1 bacterium | reverse complement strand
TTTACAACAATGCGACCGAGGCGACCTTGTCTCCGCCGTCCAGTTTCATTATCCGGACGCCTTGCGTTGCGCGCGAAAGCGAAGGAATCTGTGCGAGAGGCGCGCGGATGACTTGTCCTTTTTTGGAAATTACAACAAGCTCTTCAACGTCGTCTGCGACAACTTGTGCCGATATCAAATTTCCAGTCTTTGGAGTAACTTTTATGGTTTTGATCCCCGAACCTCCACGGCGTTGCAGGCGATATTCTGATATTTTTGTTTTTTTGCCGTATCCCAGTTCGGAAACAGACAAAATTTCCAAATTTTTGGCATTTTGAGGAATGATATCCATTCCAACTAGCTCATCGTTCTTCTTCAGCCTCATCCCATGGATGCCTTGAGCAGATCTTCCCATTGAACGAATATCTTTTTCCTTGAACCGGACTGCTTGCCCTAGTTTTGAAGAAAGTACTATCTCTTCTCCGGCGGAAACCACGCGCGCAAAACGCAACGTATCTCCTTTTTGCAAATTTATCGCTTTAATTCCCGATCTTCTTACATCTTCAAAGTCTTTTGAATTCACTTTTTTGATAACACCTTGTTTGGTGGAGAGGGCGATATAATTAATCTCGCTCTTATTTGTTTTCGGCACAGGCAAAACCGATGTCGCGCGCTCTTCAGCACCAAGCGAAAGAAAATTTGCGATGGACTTTCCTTTAGATTGCCTTGTTCCTTCTGGGATTTCGTACATTTTTGTCTGATAGACTTTTCCGGAGTCCGTAAAGAACAATAGGTCGTCATGAGTATTGCCGGAAATAAATTCGTAAGCAACATCTTCTTCTTTGGTGGCCATGCCAATTACACCCTTGCCTCCGCGCCTCTGTACTTTGTATTCCTCGGGCTTGATGCGCTTGGCGTATCCTCCCTGGGTCAAAATCAAAATGGTTTCCTCTTCAGGGACAAGGTCTTCATTAGAGATAATTTTTGCCGCTCCTGCAACGACCCTTGTTTTCCTTTCGTCTCCATATTTTTTCTTTACTTCTTCCAGCTCACTTTTGATAACACCGTCTATCATTTTTGGGTCGCCCAAAAGCGCTTTCAACTCTTTTATCAATTTCTGCTTTTCTTTGAGTTCATCTTCTATCTTTTGCCGCTCAAGCCCGGCCAATGTCTGAAGGCGCATTTCCAATATAGCATCGGCCTGCTTGTCCGATAGCTCAAACTTTTTAACCAAATTTTTATGCGCGTCTTCTTTGTCATCTGAACTTTTTATGGTTTTAATTATGGCGTCAATATGGTCTAGTGCCTTTTTCAATCCCAAAAGAATATGTTCTCTCTCCTGGGCGCGTGTTAAATCAAATCTAGCACGCCGCTCGACTACTACTCTCCTGTGTTTGATGAATTCTTCCAATATGCTTTTTAAAGAAAGCGTTTGCGGCTGGCGCCCTCCATCCACCAGCGCAATCATATTGAAATGATACGCGCGTTCAAGGTCGGTATATTTATAAAGATTATTTAAAACTTTTTGCGGATAGGCGTCGCGTTTCAAATCTATCGCTATGCGCAAGCCTTCTTTGTCCGATTCGTCTCTTATGTCTCTTATGCCTTCCAATTTTTTCTCGTGCACCAGTTCCGCCATTCTAATAATAAGCTCGGATTTGTTTACCTGATAAGGAATTGAATTGACTATAATCTGCCAATCGCCATTTTTTTTCTCGACAATTTCCGCTTCGCCTCTATTGATAACTCCGCCGCGTCCCGTCACATATGCCTGTAAAATATCTTTTTTATTAAAAATTATTCCTCCTGTCGGAAAATCCGGTCCTTTTACAAACTCGACAAGGTCTTCCACCGTTGCGCGCGGGTGGGCCAAAAGATGAAGCGTTGCGTCCACCGTTTCCGTAAGATTATGCGGGGGTATTTTTGTAGCCATCCCGACAGCGATTCCTTCGGTGCCGTTGAGCAAAAGCTGGGGTATGGCGGCGGGCAAAACGACCGGCTCTCTTTTGGAGCCGTCATAATTATCAACAAAATTAACCGTTTCTTTATCTATATCCTTAAGCATTTCCGCGGCAATCGCGGCCATCCTGCTCTCGGTATAACGCATTGCAGCCGCGGAGTCACCGTCGATTGAACCAAAGTTGCCCTGCCCCTGTATCAACGGGTAGCGAAGTGCAAAATTCTGCGCCATGCGCACCATAGAATCATAAACAGCGGTGTCCCCGTGCGGATGATATTTTCCCAAAACTTCTCCGACCACGTTTGCCGATTTTTTAAACTTTGCACTGTGGTTCAAGCCCATTTCATGCATCGCAAAAAGAATGCGCCGGTGCACGGGCTTCAATCCGTCGCGGACATCGGGCAATGCACGCGCAACAATAACGGACATTGCGTAGTCCAAATAAGACTCTTGCATCTCTGCAACAATCTCTCTTGGCAAAATCGTCCCTATCGCCTGAAATTTTTCTGGTTCTTTTTCTCTAGCCATTTTATTAAGAAATCATAACAGAAATTTTCATATTTAGATAGTGCTAAATTTGACCCTCGCTATTGACAAATTCTGTGGTATTGGTATACTCAAAAAGGAGGTGAGAAAATGAAATTCGCGATTTTGGTGCATGTGTTTAAGAGGCAGCGTGGCGGCGTAAATCAGCCAGATGTAGATATTTTCCGAAGATCAAATCGAATTTTACGAGAATTCGAAAGCGAAGAAAAGCTCGCGGAGGCTGTAGATTTAGCAAATACCGGGTCACTTTTAGTGGCGATGGGACTCGGCGAACATGTGCGAGTAATACAGATCACGCGCATTGATTGAACAGAAACATGAAGTTAGAGTTATAACGGCTACCACATGGTAGTCGTTTTTTTATTGCTCGATGTCCGTCGAGGTAGCCGCAGAGTCAGTTGAGGTTGCCAGATTATCTTGCAACTTGGAGACCTCTGTTTTAGCCTCGGAAATTTTGTCTTTAGCTTGGGAGATTGCGTCTTTGGCATAATTCCAGAAAAGCGTAAAAGGCGAAGGCTGGTCTTCTGCAGAGCCTGCCGCGATAGCTACTGAATTGCCTGAATCTGAAATTGAAAACGTGGCAAACCATAAAGAAACAATAACAGCCATTATGACTACCACGGAGGCAACAGCAAAGGCACGCCTCGTCACCTCGGGCTTCTGTTGCAATTCTTCTAAAAAATCTAATGGGCTTCGCATATGGCTTATGGCGTATAGCTTTACGGTGTCTTTAAAATTACTATTTTTGATTGTTCCGCCGAAGGCAAGTCTTTTTTCTTAATGGTAAGCTTGTCTTCCGGCTCTGCTTTTTCTCCCATTTCTTTCATAAAAACTTCGACTCCGTCGAGCTTGTCCTTAAGACCGGCAATTTTATAGTGCATTGGAATAATTATCCGGGGCTCAACTTGATTCAAAAGCTTTGCCGCCACTTCCGCATCGATGGTCCCTCCGGCATCGCCTCCAACCGGTATAAATAGAATGTCCGGAGTGCCAAGCGCTTCTTGAACTTCGCTTCTCAACTCTTTTTCACCGTAATCTCCCATGTGTACGAGCCTCATGCCCTCCCATTCAATTACATATATAGTATTCTTGCCTTTCGTTTTCCCGCCTTTGGAGTCATGGAAAGAAGCGACACCCCGCACCGTAATCCCGCGGAATTCATATTCACCAGGGCCGGTTATCTTGAAAGCCCCATCTTCTTCTTTAGAGGCAAGCGCTTCTATATTATTGTGATTTTCATGATCGTGCGAAACCAATACGGCGTGCGATTCAAACCGAGGAGGCGTCAGCCCGGATTCTTTGGAAAATGGGTCTATTGCCAAAACAGTGTCCCCGCTTTGGATTTTGAAACACGATAAACCGTAGTAAGTGATAACCATTGAGGAAATGATAGCAGAGAAATCAGCAATTTTAAAGCTTGACATGCTAATAATAATTTGCTAGGAATATAGGCAGAAAGGAAAATTTATGAAGCTGAAAATCTTTAAGCTCCCTCGGCTAGGAGACAAATTTATGGCTATAAAAGAAGGCGGCTTCCCGTCATGGTGGACAGTCGAAGATAATTTAAGCTGTTTAGCGCGTAGCATTCGGAATCAAGCGCAAAAAGAAGCAACAAGAAACGCATTGCCTTTCGGCGGAGCAGATGTTGAATTTCCTCGCGCACCAAGCGTTACTGTTTTTTTAGGCGGAAGCCCAGCATATTTAAGAATGCCACTATCAGACGTGGAAATCGAAACTTTTTATAATCTTTTAGTAGGAGAGTGCTCCAGACACGGAGATTCCTGCGAAACATAAGCCGGCAAACCACCGGTTTTTTCTTTATGCGTTTTATGGCAAAGCACTTGCCTTTTTTATTTCTATCGCTATAATCAAACCCATGGTATTAGCAGTCTTGGAAAAAGAAGTAAAAGTGAGCCAAATAATGGAAGACCTCCTAAAAACCCGTCCAAGGGGGTTTTTGAAGGCGGGAGACGTTGTTGACGGCCAGATTATCAAGAAAAAGGGCGCCAGGCTTTACTTGGACCTTAAAGACTACGGCACCGCAATAGTTTATGGAAAAGAATATCAAAACGCGACAGAAATAATTAAGACCTTAAAAGCAGGCGACAAAGTTTCCGGAAAAATAGTAGCCGTGGAAAGCGAAGATGGCTTTATCGAGCTTTCTTTAAAAGAAGCCGGCTCCGAGATGATTTGGAAGGAGGCAACGGCGATTAAAGCCAATCAAGATATAATTGATCTTAAAGTTTTAGATTCCAACAAAGGCGGCCTGGTCATGGAATGGAAAGGCATCAAGGGTTTCCTGCCGGCATCTCAATTAAAACCAACTCACTATCCGCGGGTAGAAGGAGGTGACAAAGAAAAAATCTCCGGCGAACTTAAGAAATTGGTCGGAGAAATGCTTTCCGTCACAATATTGGATTTTGAACCCAAAGAAGAAAAATTGATATTTACCGAAAAAGGCGCGTCCGGTTCGGAAGAGGTAAAAAAGATTGTGGAAAAATATAAAATTGGAGATATTGTTGAAGGAGAAATAACCGGTGTCGTGGAATTTGGCATTTTCATAAAAATCGAGGAAGGGCTTGAGGGACTCGCACACATATCAGAGCTCGACTGGGGGCTAGTTGAAAGCCCGGCCAACCTTTTCAAAATTGGAGAAAAAATTCAAGCTAAGATTATTTCCATAGAAGGCGACAAGATTTCTCTCTCGGTGAAGGCGCTGAAGCCGGACCCGTGGGAACTAAATAAAGATAAGTACAATAAAGGAGATATAGCTGAAGGCAAGGTGTTGCGTCTAAATAAATTCGGAGCGTTAGTACTCTTGGGCAACTCGGGTATCTACGGACTCGCGCACATATCCGAATTTGGCACGGAAAAAAGAATGCGCGAACTTGTTGAAACCGGAAAATCTTATGTTTTCCAAATCGCCGTGTTCCACCCGACCGACCGCAAACTCTCGCTTTCATTTCTAGGCAAAGACGGCGTGCCGCCGGCTACCACTCCTCCGGCAGAGGCAAAAAAAGAAGAAAAATAAAAACCGCCATATACATAAGGCGGTTTTTTGTTAAATTGCGTAAAAACCAAGAAATTACTATTCAGTTTTTGCCATTAGAGCAACCCAAACATTGTTGGCCTGTTCTCTTCTCAAAGCCTTTGCTAATATAACTGCGGCAAGGCGACTTTCATCTCCTGGGTTGTTAGATAGCCCACTTGCCTTTATCGCCTCTCTTGCCAGCATTAGGCTTTCAGCCGCAAGCTTTACCAACTGTTTTCTATTCATGTGCATCTCCTTTCTACCGATAGTCCTAGCAAATTATTATTATTCCGTCAAGCCCTTTTTAACTCCCCAATCGCTTCCTCCGGAAGTTCAAATAAAAAACCGCCCGCGTTGGGGCAGTTTGTTTTAGTTCACTACAGATCTTTCAAAACATACTTTTCCGGCTTCGTGAGCCCATTTATTTAATCCGTATTGTTTAACGTCTTGATCTTGTTTATCGCTCGTTTTGAATTCGGCGCAAAGTGAAAATGTTTCTTTGTTGAGAATTTTGTATTCGTATTCTTTTATCGATTCGCTATCTCGAACATAAGTACGAATATCTGTATCAGTAAGGCTTTCGGGTAGTTTCTTTTTTTCTTCCCAATACCGGATTACAGCGTTTTGGATACCGGACAATTCATTAACTTTTTCCTGGTCTAGCCTGACCCGGCGTTCTTGATAAGGAGACCCCGTAATATAGATCCCGACGCCTATCGCCAGTACAACTGCGCATGTTGAAACTACAGCAAGGCATTGCGCTCCCAATTTAGACAAAGTGGCGCGATCGCTACCTATCTGCCTGTGGTATTCAAAAACGGCGCCTGAAACCAAAAATACGACTAAAGCCTTTAAGGCAAGCGATGTGGTTAATTCTCCCATCAATAAGCCGAAAACAACCGTTACTATAATTACCACCATGGTAATACCCGTAACAAAAAGCGTCAGATATAAAAGCCATTGCCTCGCGCGGGCTTTTTGCTGTGCAGGTTCGCTAGTATAAATTTTTCCAAGAACCCTGGAAACAATCAGAAATCCCGGAAAGGTCACTATAAGCAATGCAATTTCCCAACGCATTGAATATATGCTCATATGTCCGCCGAAAAGCGTATCTGGGAGAAAATAATCAATACAATTATTAACAAGAACAATTAAAACATATGCAACCACATAAAGCATTGCAAAAACAGCGAGATTAAGGAAAAACTCCTTAGGCGAAGCCTTTACATGTTCATTCATCAACGAACTCCTTTCTGCATATAGTCCTAGCAAATTATTATTGTTCCGTCAAGCCCTTTTTAACTCCCCAATCGCTTCTTCCAAAAGCTCATAATATAAATTTAAGCCCACGCGGCAGACCTGATTTTTATTTTTTTCTTAATTCAAAAGCGTAAAATTCAAGAGAGTTTTCTCCTACTTCTTTCTTTCCTATCATTTTGGAAATAAAACCGGCCTCATCAGCCAATTTCAACATATCGTGGACATTGCCCGAGTTAGCCTGAGAAATATATATTCTTCCTTCCTTCTTGAGATGCGCTCCCACGTTCTTAAAAAAATCCTTAGCCACTCGCAATCCCGGATCGCGTAACGTTCTGCTAGCCATGTCATCATCCGAAGGCTCATCGGTAAAGGGGGGGTTGCAAGTTACTACATCAAAATACTCATTTTCTTTAATTGCTGAAAATACATCGGATACTCGCACATCAAAAACATCTTCTACTTTAAATCGCTTGGCATTAATTTTTGCAGTTTCGACCGCATCAGGATTAATATCAACGGCCACCACTTTCCCGGCTCCATTTAACGCGGCGAAAACGGCTATAACTCCAGATCCCGTGCAGACATCCAAAACATTCTCTCCTGGTTTGATAACAAAATTTTCAACTAAGGGCATGCTATCTGGTCTGGGCCAAAAAACGCCTCTTTTTACAAAAAATTTTTTGCCTAAATAATCAATCTCCGTGCCGGATTCTGCGGTATTCTTAAGTCGGTCAATAATCTGTTCCCTTAACTTCGAAATTGCTTTTTGTTCAGAGATAGTTGGTTCTTTTATTTCGCTATTATCCATTGTTAGATTTTATCATATTTATAGTTGAGTTTCTTTCAATTCCGCAATCGCCTCTTCCAGAAGCTCATAATATAAATTGAGGCCGACGCGGTAGGCGACGCCCGATTGAGCGCGTCCCAAAATATTTCCGGCACCGCGGATTTCCAAATCGCGCTTGGCAATTTCTAAACCCGCTCCAAGCCACGAAAATCTTTCCAGTGCTTCCAACCTTTCGGCGGCTTTTTCTTTTAATTTGTGGGTTGGATAAAGAAAATAGGCAAATCCTTCGTTTTTTCCGCGTCCAATTCTCCCTCGCAACTGATGAGCCTGCGAAAGGCCGAAGCGCGTGGAGTCTTCCACTATCAAAGTATTTACATTGGAAAGGTCCATGCCGTTTTCAATAATAGTAGTTGAAACCAACAGATCGAACTTGTGCGCACGAAATTCATGCATTGTGCGGATAATTTGTTCATCGGCCATTCTTCCGTGCAAAACACCAATCCTCGCCTTTGTTTTTAAAAAATTTAATTCTTCAATCAACCGTGGAATTTTATGAATACGGTTAGCCAAAAAATAAATTTGCCCATGGCGCGAAAGCTCTGCTTCTATTGCCTCTTTCATAATTTTTTTATTTTTCGGCAGAACAAATGTTTTTATTTCCGATTTTCCGGCCGGCGCGGTCTCAATCGAAGAAATCGGCTGAATACCTGATAATGCGATGTTTAGCGTGCGCGGGATTGGCGTCGCGGAGAGAGATAAAATATCAAGCCCGGGAATTAGTTTTTTAAAATATTCTTTGTGAACAACACCGAAT
>JAUSHV010000059.1 GCA_030648495.1 bacterium | reverse complement strand
TAGTGCTTGAAAAAATGCAGCCAGGACCGGTTGCCATGGTCTGCGGACCGATTTCAACAGGCGGATTGTGTTCCGTGGAAAAAAATTTGGAGGTTCTGGACAAAGCCGTAGCAAATTTGAAGTCTCAAAATATAAAAGTTTTTGAACAGCGTCCGCTAGAAAAACATATCCGGCGGCTCTGCGAATTGCCGGCTTATGAAAGCTATAAAAAGGGAAACTATATTTGTCTTTTGGAAGAACTGTATGGGCCGCTCTTTAAATCGGGGCTAATTCATGAAATGCACTTTATCCCCCTTTGGTATACTTCTGTAGGAACCAAGTGGGAACACAAGCAAGCCGTAAGGCTCGGAATCAAAAAAGAATATATTAAATTTGTATAAAAACGCCCCCCGGTCGGGCGTTTTGATTTTTTTGTAACAATCGACTATACTAAAACCTATTATGACAATAGAAAATTTTGCGTTGTGGACGGGTATTATTTCAATAATTTTCGCATTATGGCTCCGCCATTCAGTCAGAAAGCATTCGGAGGGAGATGAAAAAATGAAAGAGATAGCGGAGGCAATACGCGCGGGCTCAAAAGCATTTTTAAAAAGACAATTTAAAACCGTGCTGATAGTCGGCATCGCAATCACGGTGATAATTTATTTTTATTTGGGAAAAAGCATTGCCGAAGGGTTCGTTTTGGGAGCGCTCGCCTCTTCGCTTGCCGCCTATTTAGGAATGCAAACCGCAGTCATGGCTAATGTGCGCGTAACGGAGGCCGCAAAATCCGGACTTAAACAGGCTTTCGATTTAGCTTTCCGCGGAGGAGCGGTAACAGGATTTTTGGTTGTGGGACTCGGACTTTTGGTTGTTGCCGGATTTTGGAACTGGACGCACAATCTTGCCGCGCTCATTGGCGTAGGATTCGGTGGCTCTTTAATCTCCGTATTTTCGCGTTTGGGCGGAGGAATTTTTACCAAAGCCGCAGATGTGGGAGCGGACCTTGTAGGAAAAACTGAAGCTGGAATTCCGGAAGACGACCCAAGAAACCCCGCGGTTATCGCGGACAACGTAGGAGACAATGTGGGAGATTGTGCGGGAATGGCTGCAGACCTTTTTGAAACATACACCGTAACGCTCATCGCGGGGATGCTTTTGGGTGGAGCTGCCTTCGCGGGTGCGAACGCCGCGATACTCATGCCGATATTAATGGGTGCGGTTGCAGTCTGGGCTTCCGTCATAGGATTTTATTTTGTGAAAGTTTCCGATAACAATAATATTATGCTCGGGCTTTACAAGGGGCTTGTCGCCTCGGGAATTTTATCGGCAGCGGGATTTTACTGGGCAATAAAAGAGCTCGTCGCGATGCCTGCAAATTCAAATGCCGGATATTTTAAAAATATTGTGAAAATTCCCGGAGATGCCGGGAGTTATTTTTCCGCGGCGCTTGTGGGACTCGCTGTAGTATTAGGCATGGTTTTGATAACTGAATATTACACATCAAAAAAATTCCGTCCGGTGCGTTCAATTGCCAAGAGCTCCGAATCGGGCCACGGCACGAATATTATCATCGGGCTTGCAATGTCTTTGGAATCCACCGCTCTTCCTTCTTTGCTGATAGCTTTTGGTGCTTTCATCGCTTTCCAATTTGCCGGCCTATACGGAGTCGCGCTCGCTGCGGCCGCAATGCTTTCGATGGCTGGGATAATTGTAGCAATAGATTCTTTTGGGCCCATTACAGATAACGCAGGCGGCATCGCCGAGATGGCAGGTTTGTCGAAAAGCGTCCGAGAAATTACCGATCCGCTGGATGCCGTCGGCAACACCACCAAAGCGGTTACCAAAGGCTACGCAATCGCCTCTGCCGGACTCGCGGCAATGGTGCTTTTTGCCGCATATACTACAGCGCTTAAAACAAAAGGCTTGGGAGCGCTTTTTGATCTTTCGAATCCATTGGTCATAACCGGACTTTTTATAGGCGGAATGCTCCCCTACATTTTCGCATCTCTTGCGATGAAAGCTGTCGGCAAAAGCGCGGGAGCCGTTGTTTTGGAAGTTCGCAGACAATTTAGAGAAATAAAAGGAATAATGGAGGGCACCGCAAAACCTGACTACGCGCGAACAGTAGATATTGTTACAAAAGCCGCGTTGCGGGAAATGATTTTGCCGGCGCTTCTCCCGATTTTTATAACTCTTGCCGTCGGACTTTTGCTTGGTCCTCAAGCATTGGGAGGACTTCTTATCGGAACAATTCTTACCGGATTTTTCGTCGCTATCTCAATGACTTCTGGAGGAGCGGCGTGGGACAATGCCAAAAAATTTATTGAAGAAGGAAATCACGGAGGCAAAGGTTCGGACGCGCACAAAGCCGCGGTTACCGGAGACACTGTAGGCGACCCGTACAAAGACACCGCCGGTCCCGCCATCAACCCAATGATAAAAGTGGTCAATATCGTTGCGCTTTTACTGATACCATTCCTATAAAAAACTCTTTAAAATAGGGCGTTTTTGTGCTATTGACTTCCACTTTAAATGGTGGTAGAATTGGCATTAGAAGTTCTAAACAAAAATTTAAGGGGAAAGGAGACAGAAATGGCAAAAATTCATTTTATGACGCTGGACGAAAAAGAGAAGGCGGAAAAGAAAATCGGTAGAGAGGTTTTTGCTGACTGCCTGACAAGAGTAAGGGTTGGAAAATTAGTCGACGAAGCCACTGCCTATGACCATGAAGGTCTCGATCGATTGATGAGCCTCCCCGACCTCTGCGAAAATTGCTACATCGTTCAGAGTGTGTATCGTATTTTACCTCCCCCGAAATTGATGGCCTTCGAAATAAATCTGTAGCCGAAAGGCAGAAAGGAGAAAAGAGATGATTATTACCATGCGTGTTCTATATTTGATGATGTTTGGCGTTCCTCTAGCGGGATCTATACATAGTGCAATAGCAGGAGCGCCGCCGGATGTATTGGTTGTTCTAATAACAGGAGCGGCACTCGCTGTTTTGCTTGGGTCAACTCTCGAACAGGAATTTCTGGGTATCGGATCAAAAAGACTGCGCGACTTATAAATATTTCGCGAAAGGAGAGAAAAAATGACATTCAAAAAATATGTTCTTGGGACGATCGGGGCAATTTCGCTATTTGTCTGGACTTTCATCGGTCCAGCGCTCGGCGTGGTTATTGCAAGCATTGTGGGGTTGATCATTCCGGCATTCTCGGAAATCAATTCCTTGGCGCGTTTTTGGATTTGCGCCGCCGCTATGTACGCGCTAATCTTCCTCTGTTTCTATATGCTCTTCAGGAAACAGATTACTGCCTCAACGAGATTGTCCGAGCGTTGGGGAAGTCCAAGAAAACTATTCTGATATTAGCCATGAAATGACCAATGCGTCCTGGGGGGAGAAAACTCCCCCTTCCATCAGAGAGTTTCAAAATAGTTTGGAACTTTGTGACGGAAGTTCTTGGGAAAAATTTAGAAAACAAAACAAATAGAAAATAGAAACAAAAATGGATCGCTTTTTGTGACAGATTTTTCTCACGCGATGGATTGCTTTTTTGTTAATTCCATTTCTTCAAAAAACGCCTTATTTTATGGCGTTTTTGTCCTATTGACTTCCGCTTTAAATGGTGGTAGAATTGCAAATAGGAGTTCTAAACAACAATTTCGCAAAGCCGAAAGGCGGAAAGGCAGAAAAAGATGAAGATATTGAAAGTTTTGGTTGTATGCTTTGTATGCTTGGTGTTTATGGCGCCAAGCTTGGCGGTTGCGCAGGACGAGCCTTCGATTACCGTCTACACCCAGCTCTGGGGCAAATACCTCGGAGGAAACGGTGGGATTATTTATAAATCTCCGGTCCACCAAACCGGTGCAACGGTGTGCTACCAAGGGTTCTGCGCAGATTTATGGGGTTCATACTCCATCGACGGCAAAAACGGCGGCGGCAAAGAGGGAGTAGATGTCACGGCTTGGTACGGAAATGACTGGATTGAAACCGGAGTCGGATATTTCAATATTCGGGGAAAAGGTGTCAGCGATGTGATTTCGCCGTTCACTAAGTTAAAACACAAATTCGCACTTGGTGAAGCGAACGAACTCACTCTTTTCGGAAAGTTGGAGTTGTACTGGCCCGTGCGCGGAACTGTTCCGCAGCACGGAGCGATTTTCGCGGCAGGCATCGCACACACATGGCACATATTGCCGTGGCTCGATTTCAACCATGAGCCGACAGTGAAATTCGATAATGGCGCCTTCGGAAACGATTCCGCCATAATCGGACAATGGAAAGCAGACTTGTCCTGGAAGATTAGCAAGCACTTAACCGTGCAAGTGCCGATGCTCAAGGCATCAACGCCGCTTACGAAAGTAAGCGATCCCCGGAAGACCGAGTTCGTTTTGGGCGCTGGAGTCGTTTCCAATTTTAACTGGAGCGACTTGGTTAAATAGTTTTTGGTGGGAGATTCGGACAAAAAATCGTCCGGATCTCCCGCTTCCATCAAAGATTTTAAAAAGTTTGAAGTTTCTGACGGAAGTTCTTTGGTAAGAAACAAAAAAATAAAAAGGAGAAGAAAAATGGGCATTATCATGTACGTTGCGGTATCAGTCGGCGTAGCATATTGGCTATACCGCCTCGAGAAAGTCTCGGTTGAAAAACATCGGGAGGCGACAAAGAAATTTGATGTCAAGAAAGAATTTCCTACTCGGGGCTCTTCATGAGCCCCTTCCATCAAAGTTCTGCATTCTCTAATTCGCGCGAATAGGAGAATAAGGGTTTTGACGGGAGCTCTTTGAGGAAAAAATAAATAAGGAAAAGGAGACAGTAATGGCGAAAATTATTGCGTTGGATCTGGAAAGACCCAGAACGCCGAAATTCGGGAAAATTTGTAAAATTCATAGCGTTACGGATTTAAGGCTATACCGAGCCGCGAAAGAAACGGAA
>JAUSHV010000054.1 GCA_030648495.1 bacterium | reverse complement strand
GATCGAAGGCGAGAGCGTCAAGATTTTTGCCACCATCCCTCTGCCGAATAAGATTCACGAACGGGAAATGGACAAAACTGACATTCCCGGTACTTTTAATGCTGGGGCCACCTTAGGCCCGGTGAACGAAACGAATATGGCTAGAATTTGGAATAAACACAAACAATCAAATACCCCTCTTAAAAGAAAGGTCTTCGTTGCGATGAGCGGGGGAGTAGACTCTTCCGTGGCCGCGGCGTTGTTGCAAAAAGAAGGATATGAAGTTGCCGGGGCGCATATGCTCTGCTGGGATGGTTGTGAAAATAATGGAGACAAGCAAGACGCGATGAGTGTGGCGGCAAAACTCGGCATCCGTTTTTTTACTTTTGATTTTAGAAAAGAATACAGAGCGGCGGTTTATGATTATATGGTGCGCGAGTATGCCGCTGGGCGGACACCAAATCCAGACGTGATGTGCAACAAAACTATCAAATTCGGCATTTTTCTAGACCGTGCGCTTGAGATGGGTTTTGATTATATTGCGACAGGACACTACGCGCAGAAAGAGATGAAACTTCTCGGAATGCGAGTCGGCGTCGGAGCCCCCGTAGAGAGGGTTAAGACGCGAGCAGGGCGAGAGGTTTCGGCTCTGCGCGTAGCCCGCGACACGTCAAAAGACCAGTCTTACTTTTTGTGGACGCTTACCCAAGGCCAGCTCCGGCATTCACTTTTCCCAATCGGTAATTATTTAAAAAGTGAAGTGCGGGAACTTGCGCGAAAATTTGATTTACCGACGGCAGAAAAAAAAGATTCGCAAGGGCTTTGTTTTGTGGGAAAAGTTGATTTCGGAGAATTTTTAAGAGAAGCAATCCCGCAAAAACAAGGGGTAGTGGTAGATTCCGGCGGCAAAAAAATCGGCGAGCACGATGGCGCACATTTTTATACTTTGGGTCAAAGGCACGGGTTAAACATCGGAGGCGAGGCTCTGCCGCTTTATATTGCCGAGAAGCGCGCCGATACGAATACTTTGGTGGTGGCGAGAGGCGATACTGACCCGATTTTATACCGCAAAGAATTAATTGCGGAAAATTTGAATTGGATTTTTGGTGAACAGGAATTTCCGCTTAAATGTTTTGCCCGCATACGCTATCGTCAGCCGTTGCAACACTGTACCCTAAACACTGCGTCTTCAACGCCGGACGTCATTTTTGATTTGCCACAGAGAGCCATATCATCAGGCCAATCAATAGTTTTCTATACGGATTCCGGTGAAATGCTGGGTGGTGGTATAATAAAATAATGGTATATTCTTATACGGCTAGCTTGCACGGTGCGATGGCTATTTTGTGTCTTGCAAGCCTAATCTATCTTTTCTATAAAAAATCAGATAGCAACGCGGAAATTTATAAAAATTATTTCAATTGGTTCTTATTTTTCTTTTTATATAACCTTGCTTTAGTATTGCCACTCGTAATGTTTTACGAATTAAAGCGGGAATCCAGTTTTTTTTATGCCGCCGCTTTATTTTTTTTGGGACTGGGCGCATGGAATGCGTTCAGAGTCGGGCTGAGTTTATTGGTACAAGACGAATCTCGGCGCAAAATTTTCTCCATATTTTATGTATCAGGCGTCATAGCCGCTGTCGCATTACATTTTATTTTTTCGGAAGTCCCAAAAGGGTCACCGGACGGTAAATGGGTTTTTTGGTATGGAAATGCGTATGTTTCCTATATTTATATTTTATTTATGATGACGGCGGCCTGGACTTTTACAGCTTCTCTTTTAAAAGGATATTCGTCTCTGGGGAAGGTATATCTCAAAGCTCGGACGCTCTTGCTTATGTTCGGAGGGTTTATCCTGTCATTCGCCGCATTTTATTATTTCGGGGCAACAGAACTTATCCATATTTATTTGGCATTTTTATTTTCAATACTTGGTTTAATGTTTTTTCTGATAGGCAATCTAGTCGGCCTATTTAAAAAAGGATAATAGCATTGCGTTTTTTTATTGAGCAAATATGTTAAATTATACAAATGAAGTCTAATGAAATTCGGAAACAGTTTTTGGAATTTTTTGAGAAAAGGGGACATAAAATA
Source organism: bacterium (assembly GCA_030648495.1). Lineage (GTDB taxonomy): Bacteria > Patescibacteriota > Minisyncoccia > UBA11713 > 2-01-FULL-45-33 > 2-01-FULL-45-33. The sequence continues at coordinate 4,501 of JAUSHV010000054.1, read as the reverse complement.
ATGCCGTCTTCTTCGCTTTTACCGGACGACCCGTCGGTGCTTTTGACGACCGCCGGAATGCAGCAGTTCAAGCCGTATTTTATGGGAAAGGCCGATCCGGCGCGCGATTTTGGCATGAAGCGAGCCGCTTCAATACAAAAATGTTTCCGCACATCTGATATCGATGAAGTGGGGGACGAAACACATATGACCTTTTTTCAAATGCTAGGGCATTTTTCTTTCGGAGATTATTTCAAAAAAGAAACCATAGAATGGACTTATGAGCTTCTCACCCAAGTCTTCGGAATTTCCAAAGACCGTATTTCGGCCACTGTTTTTGAAGGAGATGAAAAAATCCCGTTTGACCGGGAGTCCTACGACGCCTGGTTAAAGGTGCTGCCCGCGGAGAAAATCCGCAAAGGCTCGAGGGAAGATAATATATGGGGTCCGGCCGGCCCCGAAGGGCCCTGCGGAGCCGCTAATGAGGTGTATGTTGATAGCTTGGAAGTCGCGACTTTAGTTTTTATGGAATATCATTCCGATAAAGACGGGAATTTAGTTTCGTTGCCGCAAAAAGGCGTTGATGTCGGATGGGGGTTTGAAAGAATAGTTCAAATTACGCAGGGTGCAAAAACAATTTTTGATATAGATATTTTACGTCCGTTCATGGAGCTTCTGCCGGATGAATTGCCGGAGCGCACGAAAAGAATAATCATAGACCACCTTCGCGCTTCAATGTTTCTCTTGTCGGACGGAGTGCGTCCTTCAAACAAAGAAGCAGGATATGTTTTAAGGCGACTCATGCGTAGGCTTTTTGTATATGAATACCGCGCCAATATAGTTTGGAGCGTTGTCGAAGGAATTTTGCACGATATGGTACACGAATACGGCGAGGCGTATCATGAACTTTTCTCAAACTCAAGTTTTATCAGCGAAGAATTGCTTTTGGAAAGGGAAAAGTTTTTAAAAACTTTGGAAGCAGGCGTGGAATTTTTAAAGAAGATGGGCGAAGTCGATTCGCAGTCCGCTTTTAAGCTCTACGAAACTTACGGCATCCCTTATGAAATAATAAAAGAATTCGGAGCGGAGCGCGCCGAGAAACTCAACCGCGCGGAATTTGATGCAGAATTCAAAAAGCACCAGGAGATATCGCGTGCCGGAATAGAAAAAAAATTCGGTGGCCACGGGATGCTTTTGGACACAGGTGAGTTAAAAGCCGCGGATGAGGGGGAACTGAAAAAAGTGACGAGACTCCACACGGCAACGCATTTATTGCAGGCTACTTTAAGAAAAATTTTGGGCGAGGGGATAAGGCAGTCCGGCTCCGATATAACCGCGGAGAGGACGCGTTTTGATTTTTCGTTTGAGAGAAAATTGTCCGATGAGGAAATAAAAAAAATAGAGGATACGGTCAACTGGGCTATTACCAACAAATTTGACGTGCAGATGAAAGAGATGCCGTACGAAGAAGCCATCAAAGCCGGGTCGCTTCATTTTTTTAAAGAAAAATATCCGGCAACGGTAAAAGTCTATTCGATGGGCCATTTTAAAGCCGACCCCCCGGAAATTTTCTCGCGGGAACTTTGCGGAGGACCGCACGTCAAAAATACTTCTGAAATCGGTCATTTCAAAATAATTAAACAAGAAGCCATTGGCGCCGGCCTCCGCCGCATCAGGGCAACGGTGGAATAAATTTAAAACGAGACTTTTGTCTCGTTTTTGTAAATTAGTCGCCGGTTATTTCAGCAAAGTTTTTCGGGACTCCGTCCCATTTGGGTACGAATATGCATAAAAGAATATAAAGAAATAAACCTGTTCCGGCACCAAAAATAAGAATTGCCCACACCAACCTTACTATCCAAGTTGGCATTCCTAGGTAATAAGCTAGACCCGCACAAACCCCCCCGAACCAATTTGTATGGCCACCGTCGGTGATTCGCCGAAATTTTCTATCCATTTGCGCGCTCCTTTCTACGGTCAAGTTAGCAGATTGACTAAGTTTTGTCAATGCGCTAAGTTTGGAGCAGATTGGAGCCTTGAAAATGCGTTATTTTGGAAGAAAAACCGCGTCTTATTACGAAAGAATGCACAATGTGCTTCTGCCGACTACTATAGAGGATTTCCGCCCGGTTATTAAAAGCGCAAAAGGCGTTTGGGTAACCGATGTCGACGGTAATAAATTTTTAGATTTTACGTCGCAAGTCGGAATAGTCGTTGACCATGTTTCGGAAGATGTTGTAAGTGCCGTGCAGGAACAGGCGTCGCGTGCTTTGGGAATCATATCGAACGACTTTCAGTTTGCTTCGGTCCATAGTAAAGGAATTCTGTTGGGAGAAGAAGTGTCTCCGGTAAAACTTGCCGAGGAACTTATCAAACTAACTCCGGTGCCTTATCCAAAAAAAGTTTTGTTCGAAGTTTCGGGTGCCACTGCGGTAAATGCGGCGATAAAAATTTGTCGGGCTGCACAGCCAAAAAAAGACTGTTTCGGAGCTTTTGAAAAGGCTTTTCACGGAAGGCACGGGCCAAGCTTGGATATTTCTAGTTCCAAGCTCATCCACAAATTTTTACATCAGGAAAGTAGCCAAGTAATCAGATATCCGTTTCCGAACGCAAATATGTCTTTGGATGCATACAAAAAGAAATTGTTCTACGCCCCTCCATCAGATATTTTTAACGCCTTTTTTGTGGAGATCGTCCAGGGTGAAGGCGGAATAAATATTCCAAACCTCAAGGCGCTAAACTGGCTACACAGGCTTGTAAAATCTATCGGCGGACTATTTGTCGTAGATGAAGTACAGACGGGGCTTGGACGCACCGGTAAAATGTTTGCGAGTGAATATTTGGATGAGCCGCCTGATATGATTGTGCTTTCTAAGGCTTTGGGTGCGGGTGTTCCAATCGGCGCGGTCGTTACGCGGACGGATATTTTGCCGAACGGCACAATTCCTCAAAGCGCGCATTCAGGAACAATGCCGGCGTGTCCTTTGGCGGTTGCAGCCGCGCTTGCCAATTTACATTTTATGCAGGACGAAGACCTCGTTCGTCGTTCCGCCGAAATGGGCAAATATCTGCGAAGCAGATTGAGGAAGATAGCTGATTCTTTTCCCGTCATTACTGATGTCGACAGTCTGGGTGGTCTGATGATTCGCGTGGAATTTGCTACGAAAATGGCTGCGGATAAGGCTATTATAGAGTGCCTTAATCAAGAGCCGGGCCTTTTGCTTATTGAAGCAGGAGACAAAACCATAAGGTTTATGCCTCCACTTACGGTGTCAAAGGACGAAATAAATCTAGCTCTTTCAATATTCAAAAAAGCAATCCAGACCCTGGTGTAGACCGGGGTTTTATTTTATAATTTAAGTATGTTCGGATTATTTGGAAAGCAGGCAAAAAAACTCCGTATTTTGGCGGTTGATGTGGGTACCGTTTCCATTTCGGCGGCGTTAGCCGAAAAAACCTTGCCGAGCGGCAAATATGAAATAAAAAAAGTTTTGCGTTATTTTTTTCAGCTAATCGATATCTCGTCCAAGGGTAAGGACAGGAACGAGCAGATAATGAAAATGTTTTTGGGCGGCTTCAATAAACTTTTCGCGGACACGTTCAAGCTCGAGCCCGGCGTTGATGAGATTTTGATAAGTTTTTCCGACCCGTTTTTTCTTGAAAAAAAGATTGCGCGGAGCGTTTCCCGCAAACATCCGCAAAATCCCATAACCCACGAAGAAATAGCCAAGCTACTTAAAGAAATGGAGACTGAAGCAAATGAGGGTTCGATGGACCTGTCTCTTGCAGGCAAGGAAATGATTTCTTTGCGCGTGAATGGATATTCAGTAGACAACGCCGCCGGCTACAAAGGGAGTACGCTAGAAGCATCAGGTCTTTTTACTCTCATTAGTAAATTTTTAAAAGAATATGTTGAAAATGCTAAAGAAAAATTTTTTCCCAGAAGCAAGATAAATTATTATTCGGACATACGGGTTTTGTGGCAGGTTTTGAAATCCACAGAAAATCTTTTTGAGTCAGCGGTGGTTATCGATATCGGAGGAGAAATGACCAGCCTTTTTTTTGTCGGCGCTGGGTCAGGAGCCGGCAATAAGACATTTTTATCTGATGCAATTGAGCATGGGAAGTCATTTGCTTTCGGGGTAAGAACGCTTGAAAGGAGGCTAGCCGCATTTTTGAATACAGATTTTTTGGAAGCTGAAGCTGTATTTAAAAAATATACCGCCCAAACCCTCGATGAGGCTATGCGAGTAAAAGTGTCAAAAATCCTGGACTCGGCAATGGAAGATTGGTGGAGTTCCTTAAAAGTGTCCCTTGTGGATTTTAAGGGTAAAAATATTCTGATAACCGGCGGAGGCGCGGACTGCGAAGTTTTTTCAGATGCGGTAAAATTAAATTTTAAAAAATATTATGATCTGGACGCGAGCGTGCATATTTTACAGGCAGAGGCTTTTAAAGATTATTTTTTATCCCCGGACATGCTAAAAGGCGGTTCCGATGTCGTTTTGGCCTCATTAATGCT
>JAUSHV010000051.1 GCA_030648495.1 bacterium | reverse complement strand
ACCGTCTTTAAGCTGAATTTCCCATTCGCCATCCAATTGTATTGTTTTCATCAAGTGCCTCCTTCCTTTGTTTTTCCTAATCCATTCCTAGCACTACAGCGGCAAATCGTCAAGGCAAAAAGAAAAGCGGCTAAACTAGCCACATTTTTTATTTACACCTCAGATCTTTTTTGATTTGCCTTTACGCTTAAATCGTTTTACATAAGAAAGCTTTCCTTTACCAAAATACATTCCCTCCGCATGACGCGGTACACGCGCCTCCTCGAATCTAACTTCAGAATTTCTCTCTCCTTTGCCCCAAGTCATCCCAATGGCATTTTCCCCCAAATGTACGCTGGCATCTTTACTTAATACCTGAATACTGCTGGTAATTTTACCTTCGTCTTTCCAAATATATACTTTGATCTCGTTTCCGTCAGGCAAAATAATTTTCGCGGATTTATTCACTCGCATTTTAAACTCCAATCTAATTCATAGATTATCACAAACAAAAAACGGCGCAATGCCGTTTTTTTAAATACGTATTCGAATACGTATTTAAATACGTAACAACTTAAGTAATTAATTAAGCAAGTTTTTAAAGAGGCAAATCATCAAGCTTTACCTCTTCATCCAAATCTTCTTTCAAAATTTCGTCAGATAAGATTTTGTCTTGTGGTTCTTGTTCCATAAAAAAATTATTTTTTTCCTTCTTTAATAAGTTCCGCGACGCTCGCCGGGACTTCTTCGTAGTTCGAAAATTCCATTGTGTATGAAGCGCGGCCTTCAGTCATTGAGCGCAGCTTAGTAACATAGCCGAACATTTCTGAAAGAGGAACCTTGGCGTCAATAACTTTTACATTTATCCGCTCACCCATATGTTCAATGCGCCCTCTCTTGGAAGCAAGGTCGCCCGTAACGTCTCCCAGAAATTGATCAGGAGTAACAACCTCTACTTTCATTATCGGCTCTAGGATGAAAGGGCTCGCGCGCTTGGCGGCTTCTTGCAAAGCAATGGAGCCCGCAATTTTAAACGCGCCTTCAGAGGAGTCAACATCATGGGCAGAGCCGTCATAAGCGATGGCTTTAAGGTCCACCAACGGAAATCCGGCAACTACTCCTTTTTCCAAAGCTTCTTTGATGCCTTTTTCAATCGGATTAATAAACTCTTGTGGAATAACTCCTCCCCTTATCTCATTGATAAATTCAAACCCCTTGCCACGTTCGTTTGGCTCAACGCGCACCCAAACATGCCCGTATTGCCCGTGGCCTCCTGATTGTTTAATATATTTGCCTTCCGCTTCCGCCATTTTCTTTATAGCTTCTTTGTATGCAACCTGTGGCCGGCCCACATTGGCTTCCACTTTAAATTCGCGTTTCATGCGATCAACAATAATTTCCAAATGGAGCTCTCCCATTCCGGAAATAATAGTTTCCATTGTTTCTATGTCTCCTTTGATGCGGAAAGTCGGGTCTTCTTCGGAAAGACGACGCAATGCCAAGCCCATTTTTTCCTGGTCGGCTTTTGTTTTGGGTTCAATCCTCAAAGATACTACGGGCTCCGGAAATACAATTGACTCCAATCTTACCGGATGATCCGGGTCGCAAAGCGTATCTCCGGTTCTTGTTGCTTTCAACCCAACAAGCGCACCGATGTCCCCGGCTTGCATTTCTTTTACTTCTTCGCGATGGTTCGCGTGCATTCGGAGGATTCTACCAACCCTTTCTTTGTCTCCGCTCTTTGAATTGAGAACATAAGAGCCCGCCATAAGTGTCCCTGAATAAACCCTGAAATAAGTAAGTTGTCCTACATAAGGGTCCGTCTGCAGTTTAAACGCCAAAGCTGTAAAAGGAGCATCGTCAAGCGGTTCGCGGAAAATTTCGGCTTCGGTTTTGAGGTCGTGTCCTTTTACCGGAGGCAGATCCGAGGGCGCCGGCAAGTAATCAACAACGCCGTCCAACATCAACTGTACTCCTTTGTTTTTGAGAGCCGACCCGCAAAAAACCGGAATCAGCGCGTAAGCCAACGTTGCTTTCCTCAAAGCAGTTTTCAACTCCGGCTCGCTAATTTCTTTCCCTTCCAAATATTTTTCCGTAAGCGCTTCATCAGACTCGGCTATTTTTTCAACCATCTTCGCGTGCCACTCATCTGCTTCTTTTTTTCTGTCCGCCGGGACTTCTTCAACAATGACTTTTTCGCCGTGCTCGCCTTCAAATTTAATATATTTCATCCGCATAAGATCAATCACACCGGAAAAATCCGCCTCGAGCCCGACCGGGATGTTTACCGCAACGGCATTCGGAGTAAGACGCTCTAAAATAGAATTAAAACTTTTCACAAAGTTCGCCCCCATACGGTCGAGCTTGTTTATAAAACACATTCGCGGAACTTTATATTTATCGGCTTGGCGCCAGACAGTTTCCGACTGAGGCTCAACTCCTGCAACTCCGTCAAAAACCACAACACCTCCGTCTAAAACGCGGAGCGAGCGCTCCACCTCAACGGTAAAGTCCACGTGGCCGGGAGTATCAATAATATTGATACGGTATTCATGCGACTTGTCTTTTTTTTCGTGCGGAATATATGTAGGCGTCCAAAAACAAGTTGTGGCGGCAGAAGTAATAGTAATCCCCCTTTCCTGTTCCTGCTCCATCCAATCCATAATTGCCGCACCCTCGTGAACCTCGCCAATCTTGTGCGATACTCCCGTATAAAAAAGCACCCGTTCGCTAACGGTTGTCTTTCCTGCGTCGATATGGGCAATGATCCCGATATCCCGCACTCGCTCAATTGGATATTCTCGTGCCATAAAAATTTAAATAATAAAGAGTAGTTTATAGGTTACTATAAATAATTAAAGAGAGCAAACTATGATATTCCCTCCTTAGATTCCTGCAGAAAATATTTTCTGCCTTCAGCTAAGGTTTTTGGGTATAAAAGTCGCCGTTTTTGTTGGGCGTTTCCAGGTAGCCCGCTATTTTCAAAATTTGCTAATTCATCCATAATGCTAATCCACACGAGATCTCCGTCAATTCCCTTGGCTTCCAGCTCATCAAAAACTATTTTTCTATATTCGTTGATATTTGCGCCGACGGAAAGCAAAAATAGCTTGCGCACTACATTTACATTATATGTGCTATCTTTCAAATCTTCCTTGAGCGTTTTTTTGCTCCAAAGTGCTGGTATTATGTGTCCGACTTGCTCCTCGGATAAATTAAATTCCTCGCGCAATTTGTCGCCTATTAATCCGGCCAGAAAGAAGGCGTTCGACACCCGTTTGCCGGCAGGTATATTTACGCTACTATTGTCAACATTCAAATAAGCATCGACGTCGGATTTCTCGTTGGCATAGCCCTTAGTCAAAGAACCAAAGAGGCTTAGCGAGATTGCTTCCGGATGTTCTTTTTTTAATTCGTAAACAATATCTTGCAATTTTCTTATTCGTTCTTTCCATTCCGGGGAAGCAGACAACAAAAAACGCTTTCTATCCAAAGCCCCGGAAGATGAAATTGCTTCTCGGCGAGCGTCTTTTGGCTTGCCGGCATATTCTTCGTATGCTGGTTTTTCCATAATTAGAATTCTACCACGCGAAGTGTGCGAATGCTCTGTTGGCTTCGGCCATGCGGTGGGTATCGAGTTTCTTTTTAATTGCCGCACCTTCATTTTTGTTGGCGAGTAAAATTTCCTCGGCAAGTTTTTTTGACATAGGTTTCCCTTTTTTTGAACGCGCCGCGTCCACCAGCCATCTCATGGCAAGAGCGTTTCTCCTTTCCTGCGAAACCTCTCTAGGCACCTGGTAAGTTGCCCCTCCTACTCGGCGTGGGCGGATTTCAACAATTGGCGCGACATTTTTTAAGGCGGTTTCTAATACTCCCACGGGGTTTTCCGCGCCGGGAATTTTACTTTTTTTGAGTTCTTCCAGTGCGCCCCAGATTACGCGGCGCGCAACCGCTTTTTCGCCGGAAATCATAATATGGTTTACGAATTTCGACACAATTATCGAATCGTAAATCGGATCAGGGACAATTTCTCTATTTTCTCTTTTTTTTCTACGCATATTGAAAATTGAAAATTATAAATTGGAAATTATGCTTTTGGCCGTTTGGCCCCGTACTTACTTCTTTGCTGACGCCTCTTATCAACTCCCGTGGCATCCAAAACCCCGCGGACAATATGGTACTGCACTCCAGGCAAGTCTTTCACTCGGCCTCCTCTAAGCATCACGACTGAGTGTTCCTGCAACGTGTGGCCTTCGCCTCCAATGTAAGCGGTCACCTCCATGCCGTTGGTAAGCCGGACTCTGGCTACTTTACGCAAAGCGGAGTTGGGCTTTTTGGGAGTCATTGTCTTTACCGAAAGGCAAACCCCGCGCTTGAAAGGGCTTGGATAAAACATCGGGCGGTTTTTCAACACATTAAAACTCATTGCCAAAGCAACGGACTTCGCTTTCGCGACCGTTTTCTTCCTGGCACCTTTTACTAGTTGATTAATAGTAGGCATAAATTAAAAATACGTATTCAAATACGTATTAGAAAGTTAGCATATTAAAAAAATAGCGTCAAATGACGCTAAAATTTTGATGGGTCAATCCCCAGGTCAGCCGGGCCAAACGAATCGACCCCGATAATATCAGCAAATGTGCATTTTATAACTTGCTGAGTCTTCTTTACATCTTCGCCTACTCCAATAATAGTAACTGCGTCGAGATTTTCGCCGGAAAATTCGCGCATGGTTTGCCTACAAGACATACAAGGAATGCCGCCGTTTTTGGCAGAACAAACCAAAATCTTAAATTGTCTCTCGCCATGTTTAGCCATATCGCCCAACGCGTATTCTTCGGCGTGTCCCACTTTATAATGAACATTCTCCACGTTCACGCCCGTATAAATTTGATCCGTGATAGATACAACAGCAACGCCGACATGATAATTGCTATAAGGAGCGTAGGCGTTTTTTTGGACACGCATCGCCGCTACAACAGCATCCTTTTCCGACGCGCTTAAGTCAGCCAAACTAACCTTCGGCAAATCGACAGTTTTTTTCATAGAAACTATCCTTTTCTAGATTTAAGCTACCAAAATAAAAAAATAGCGTCAAATAATGACGCTATTTTAAGGATTCCATAATTGGCCGCTATGCAAAACGCCCTCTACACCAAGCACGCCGTCAAACATTACTATTTCAATATTGGCCTCTCGCAACATGGCAAAAGCCACGTCGATTTCTTTTTGCCAAAACTCGGGAGATCTATCGTGTGCCTGTTTATGAGTCACAAGTTTTTTTATCCTACATTGAATAATCGCTCGCGCACAGTCAGAACAAGCGGCCCACGGACACACCATAATAAGGCCTTCTGTTTTTATACCTTGCCTGGCAAGCTGGAAAATAACATTGCGTTCTGCGTGTTCAATTACTTTATATTTTAATGGACGTTCCCAGCGCTCTTTTGTCTCAAGTACTCCGTTTGGAAATCTATTGATGTCCGCTCCGATCACCAAGCCGTCATCACTAACCAACAATGCGGCGTTTTGTGTAGATGGGTCGCGGCTTTGTTTGGCTAAGCCATTATAGGCGTAATGCAACAATCTAGCATAGTCATGAGATTCCATATGCCCCAGTTTTAAAATCTAAATTCAGAATAGCGCAATAAAAAATAGCGTCAACTTAGTGACGCTATGAAATTTTTATCGCCCAAAACCGGCATCGTAATCAACTTTTTTGGTTCCTTTGGTAAATTCCAGTGATTGCTGGAGAGCTTCCTCTATTGTGACATAAACCCATTCGCCGGATTTTGGAGTATCGGCCGAAGCCAAGGCAATTTTCTTAATGCCGGCGTGGGCCAATTCTTTGGCGCAGGGCAAACAATAAAACCCACCGGAATTATTAAAAAACGATCCGTCACCATTCAAACCCGCCACAAAAACAATTTCTGGTTCGTTATCTCCAAGAAAATGATTTGGTAACGCATATTGCAAAGCCATCATCTCCGCGTGAATTGCGCCGCAATATTCCGTACGCGTGCCGCTGGCGATGCTCGCTCTTTCTTTGCAACAATTAAAATTTTCAAGGCCGCGAATTATATGGTTGTATCCCAAACCGCGCACGCCGGGAGTTAATTTTCTAGGCTCAAACGTGCTGAGCATTATTAGTTGCTTACTTACAACCAATGAGCCAAATTTTCTTTTATCGCAATCGGATTTCTTGGCAAGTTTTATGCAGGCATCAAATAGTCTTTTCCCGTCTCTTTTTAAATCTATTTTCCTTTTCATAAAGCCCACTTCATCATAAAGCTTGTCTTGCCTGTTCATGCAACCTCCAAATCTGAATCTAGAATAGCAATAAAAAAAACCGTGTCAAGCTAAAATGCCATGCCGGTGATTAGGCGAAAGAAAAAATATATCGGGTAAATCAAGATTCCTGAAAGGAAAAATATGAATATCAATATCAGCATAAATCCCCAGCGCTCAAAAAATATTTCCATGCTCCGGGCGCTGTCAGGCAAAAAAGCAAAAAGCAATTTTGAGCCGTCCAATGGTGGAATTGGAATAAGATTGAAAATAGCCAAACCTAAATTCATAAAAACAATAAATATCGCTATCTGAATGAAAGCCGCCGGAAATCCGAACCCCGCGCCGAAACGCACCATGAGGCCAAAAAAAATCGCGAGAAAAATATTTGCGGCAGGGCCCGCAATCCCAACCAGAGCGTCAGGCGAAATACGGCCAAGCCATTTGGGACCCGTTAAATAATAGGGATTGTATGGCACGGGCTTTGCCCAGCCAAAAGCTGGACCTCCGGAAAGTATCATTAGAGCCGGCAACAATATTGAACCGAAAAGGTCTATGTGCGAGATTGGGTTCAATGTAAGTCTCCCCGCGTTTTTAGCAGTTTCATCACCCATTGCATAGGCAACCGCGCCGTGCGAAACCTCGTGTATCACAATGGAGAAAACCAATATCAATATTTGAAAGGTTGATTCAACTACTTGATTCATTTAGTTATTATGATACTATGAAAGCCAATATGGCAAAAGCGTGTTTAATTTGCAATAAAGGTTCGGTAATGATGGGAACGCGAATATTGCTTCGTGGTCATTATAATCCAACCAATAGAACTCGAAAATACCCCAACCTCCAATGGGCTTCTTTGCCGAAGCTCCCAAGTGGAAAATCAGGCGGCCGCATAAAAATCTGCACGCGGTGCATGAAGGCTGGGAAACATTTGAAGATGAAAAAATAATTTTATCGCGGCTCTTGCGAGCAACGAAGAAAACTGCTACGCAGTTTTCTTTTCGTTGTCGGGCCAAGCGGAATTGAACCGCTATCATACCCACCCCAAGGGTACGTACTGCCGTTATACTATGGCCCGTTTTGCGGACTTGTTTGGTCGCAATTTTATGATAGTGTAAATGATAGATAAAAAACAGGATGAGACGAATGGAAAAAATTAAAAATAAATTAGAAGACGCTAAGCTATGGGATAAAATCGTTGAGC
>JAUSHV010000046.1 GCA_030648495.1 bacterium | reverse complement strand
CCCCGAATTTGCCGGAGTCGCTCCGCCGGACGGCGGCGGAATTTCGGTTTTTTGACTCGAAAACCAATACATTCCTCCGAACCCTAAAATAATAATAACCCCAAATGCCACGATATTCACATAAAAAGCCTTATTGTGCGTGAAATCCATATTAAAAAAGTTAGCTTATAACAATGCCTTTATTATAGCACCGTTGAGATATCTGGATATTCACAAAAACTTCTCTATCCTTACCCCCAAAAGGCGTACTTGTTTGTGATGCGGGTTTTCCCGCTTGTCAAAAAAAGGCATTAAAAGTTTCATTCCTTCTTGTAGAAGAATTTTTAGGCTGGAAGCCGAACCTTTAATGGTATGAGCCCTTGTCTTGGTTTCAAAATCGGCGAAGCGGACAGTAATAGAGATTGTTCTAAAATTCAGAAACCCTTCTTTCTCAAAGCGAGAGAAAACATTTTTACAAAGAGAGTCCAGGCTTTCCATAAGAAAATTTATCTCAATAGTATCTTTTTGGAATGTTTCCTGTTCTCCTATTGATTTTGCTTCCCATTCGGTGACCAATGGCGAATTATCTATTCCTCGCGCTTTATCGTATAAAGCTTCTCCCCATTTTTTACCAAAGAGTCCCGTAAGCCCTTCTTTTGATAAATTCTTAATATCTTTTATCAAGAATATTTTCCGGGCTGATAAAGCTTCTTCTGTCTTTGGTCCTATTCCGGGAATTTTTCTGACGCCCATCGGCTCCAAAAATTTTTCGGCGTCTTCGGCTCTTACGACAGTAAGACCGTCCGGCTTTTTGAAATCCGAAGCAATTTTGGCAATAAGCTTATTCGGGCCGATGCCGACCGACGAAGTTAATTTTTCTTTTTCATAAACTTCTTCTTTGATTTTTTTGGCTATTTCTTCCACTTGGTTGTCCGACAACCAAATTAATTCAAAATAAGCCTCGTCAATACTCGCCTGTTCCACAGTCTCCGAATACTTTTTTATTATCTCTATAATATTCGCCGAAACTTCTTCATATTTTTTAAAATTACCACGGAGAAATATCACCGCCGGTTTTCCTTGTTTTTTTGCTTCTTCTGAAAACCTCCATGCGCGCGAAATCGGCAAAGCCGAGTGAATTCCATATTCGCGGGCTTTATAATTTGCGGTAGAGACCACTCCCCGCCCATATCCACCGTCGGGGTCGGCGCCGACAACAATGGGCAGGCCATTTAACTCGGGTCTGTCCCTTTCCTCAACCGCCGCGAAAAACGCGTCCATGTCCAAATGTCCGATTATTCTTTCCATACATAAATTATAGGTGAACGCTCGTTCACTGACAAGCCTACAGGAAATAAAAACACCTCATTGAGGTGTCTTTGTATTCTACGATTTATTTCTTGGAAACATTTCGAAGACCTTCTTCACATATGTCCTTGCTTCGTTCAAATTAAAACCTTTTTCCGACGACTGCGCTGATATGAAAATGTTGCCCTTGTTGACGGATGATATATCTGGTGCCACAATCGCAAATCAAGATTTTGTCTGCCATTAACGGAGGCTTGGGATTGATCATCGCAACATGATTAAAACTTTTGTCTCCGGTCGCTTCGTTGGTTAAAACAGAGCTTCCACAGTCGCACGTAATCTGAACCATGCTCATTGTTTCTGTGAGTGGCTCTACCCTTACGTCTTTTATCATAATTTCAACTCTCCCTTCTCTATTTTCTGTGTTTAAAATAGCAAATACCTTAAACTTTGTCAAGCAATATCTTTCGCGTCAATGGCAATTGTCCCGCCTTTTTGGTATTTGCCCGAAAGGATGTCTTTGGCAAGCTTTGACTCAACTTTTTCCTGAATAGTGCGGCGCATTTCCCGCGCCCCAAAGGCTTCGGAATATCCGGCCGCGGCGAGCGAATTCAATGCTGCGTCAGTCCAAGAAAATTGATAGCCGTCATTCTCAATACGTTTTGCTAAATCTTTCAGCAAAAGCACCGCAACCGCCCGGACATGGTCATGCGTCAGCGGAGTGTAGATGATTACGCCATCAAAGCGGTTCACAAATTCGGGTCTAAAAATTCCTTTCTCTAAGACAACGTCCAAAAGCTTCTTCTGCAATTCTTCATAAGACACGCCTGCTTTAATGGATTCTCTGATAAATTCCGATCCGGCGTTTGAAGTTGAAATTATAAAAGAGCTCGTAAAATCCATGCGGTTTGAATGCGCGTCTTTGGCCGCTCCCTCATCCAATATCTGTAAAAAAAGATTCAAAATATTCGGATGCGCTTTTTCTATTTCATCAAGCAATATCAAAGAAAAAGGCTGGGCCCGTATCTTTTCGGACAGATATCCGGGCTGATTAGCATCCATTGAGCCAACGAGGCGCGCCATATCCTGAGGATTTTGGTATTCGGACATATCTAGACGGATAACCCTGTCAGCGGAGCCAAAATAAACCTTCGCCAACGCTTTCGCCGTTTCCGTTTTTCCGACACCTGTGGGCCCAAGAAAAAGAAAAGTTCCGGCCGGGCGGCTTTGAGTACTGATGCCGGCACGTTTTCTCCTGAGTCCGTCGGCAATGGCTTTTATCCCCGCTTCTTGATTGATAACACTCTTATGTAAAAGGTCCTCCAAATTTATTAAAACATTCTTTTCGGCTTCTCCCGCCTCTCCTATTTGGACTCCAAATTTTCTTTCTAAAATAGATTCTGCCATATCCGGAGTCACAAACCTGGCTCTCGACTCCGAGGCAAAAACCAAGGTTTGATACAAAAGATTTACGGCCTTTTCCGGAAAGGGAACATTAGAAATATAATGGAGCGCAAGCTCATATATTTTCCTCACGGTAAAATAGAGTATGCGCGCACCGATCTTTTTTTCTTCTGTCAAACTTATATCTTCCAGAATCTCGATTACCGTCTCTTCGTCCGGTTCCGCGAGCCTAACTTCATTAAAAAGAAGCTTGAGCTGGGATTTGTCTCCGATGCTTTTAGAATATCCTTCCGGCGTGGTCAATCCGATTATTTTTATCAGGGGCGAACGGAGGAAAGGAAAAAGCGCTTCGCTTATGGTGGTTTCCGTGCCTGACTCAAGATAGAGCTCAATGTCTTCTATAACTAAAATTACATTGCCTGCGCGTTCCGCTTCTTTGAATATCTTCGAAAGCGCCGCTGAAGCGCTGCCGGTTTTATTTTTTTCCGACATTATAGACTCCATTTGAAGCCTTAAAATACGCCTATAATTAAGTACTGGAAAGCTTTTACCTTGTTTGATACGCCCAACCATTCCTTTTACTATCGTCATCTTTCCGATGCCTTCTTCGCCTACAAGCAAAACATTCGAGAGTTCGGCTTTAGCCAAAGCCTCTTCCAGCTCGGAAATTTCTTTTTTGTGCGCTACTACATGAAGTGCTTCCGCGTCGCTTTGATTAATATTAATGGCTCTTGAGTGCATATCCAGAAGCGGCGTGTATCCGTAAGACAAAGTTTTCCCAATTCCGGGAGAATCGACAAGCGCTTCAAGAAAGGTTTTGCGACGATGTTCTTTTGACGTATCAAACCAATGATAAATGAAATCAAGATCTTTCTCCGCAAGATTCCAAGAAAGTAAAATACCGGCAAAAGCTTTGTCGCAAACGGAGAATGCGGCGAGAAAATCAGACGGCTCCATAAGCCGATGACCCCGCCGCAATGCGGAATTCGCGGCCTCGCTTGCAAGCTGGCCAAGATCGAGCTCGCCCGAAAGCATTGAACACTTTTGCAAAAACTCTTCCTTATTAATACCTGTCCGTAGGAGAAAAAAATTGCCGAAATCTGAATCAATCATGGCATTAACAACTTCCTTTTTATTTTTCGAATCCGTTATACCATACAAAAAAATGTAAGAGGCAAAATCTATAAAATTGGGCCAGGTGTTCGGGAGATCGAGCTTCACCAGATCTTTCGCGTCTTCCGGCAGAGATTCAATATTTTTGTCCTGAAAATAAACGGCAAACCGCCATACAAGATCAAATAGAGCGCCAACCCCGAGCGTTATAAGTCCCGCGCCAAGCCAAACTCTGCCAAAATTTGCCAAGTAAAGTGTCAAAAAAAGAACTACCCCAAAAACGCTGATATTTTTTAACAATTCAAGATTCCGTGTACCATATCTTTTTTCTATGTTCGCGGAATCACGGAAAGGATGGTTTCTTAGGATATATAACATCGAAGTTTAAAAAAACATTAAGAAACCGGTAAATATAAAAAGAACGGCTGCGGCAGGTGCCGCAAACCACCCAAGATAAAATAGCATCGCTCCCAACACCGTAAAAAACATCGCGATAAGGCCGAAAAAAATGATAAAAATCCTAATACAAAAGCCCACGACGCGGGAAACTAAATTTTCCGCAATTGACATGAAAAATACCTGCGGGTCAAACCCAAGTCCTTTGGATTGCGTATCCCTGTGGAACGGCGCGAACAGGCTGCCTAAAAGATACCTCAGAGAAAAATAATTATAGACGCCTCGAATGGCGAGCATCGCCCTCTCCCAGGCCTCCCTCGCCCCCGCGCCATAATGCCACACTAAATAACTTGCCAGCATATCCTAAAATTATATCATAAATTCAGTTATCTATACCCAAATTTTTCTTGGAGGGATTTGAAGAAATAACCGCGTTCAAATTCGGCGAATTTTACGAGTCCGGGAGAGCGCTTGATTCTGATTATGTCCCCTTTTTGAAGAGCGGATAAATTTTCACCACCGTCGGCGGTAATCAATAAATCGGCGGGGGCTCCGCTCTTTGCGATATTCAAAAATCCTCTTTGCCTGAATTCAATGACTTTAATCTCCACTTCCCTATCGCGCTTTATTACAATGCTCGGAGTCGGAATATTGTGGTCCAGTATTTCGGTAAGCACCATACATTTAATATCCGGCATCACGATAGGTCCGTGCGCGGAGAGATTGTACGCGGTTGAACCGGTCGCGGTAGCCACCATAACGCCGGAGCCTCTGATATATTGTACGATGTGGTCATCAATGCAAACCTCAAGCTCAACCATTCCAAGCGGACTCATAATTGCTATCTCATTTAGCGCGTTCGACGCGAAAATCTTTTTTCCTTTTCTCGTAACTTCAGCTTTAATCATCAGCTTTTTGGAAACACGGTAATCGCCCTTGCAGAATTTCTCTAATGCGGTTAGAAAATCTTTTTCATCTCTAACAGATGCCAAAAACCCGACGTGTCCGGTATTGAGCCCGAGAATGACAGGATTTGGTCTTTGAAATTTTTGAGAAGCCTCAAGGATAGTTCCGTCGCCTCCGACGGCGATTACGGCCTGGGATTTTTTGGAACCGATTTTTATTTTGGGATAATTCTTTTCAATCCAATATTTGACCTTTCCTCCCCATATGACGGACATCGGGCTGTCGTTACGAAAATAGATTGACACGGTTTTAATCACATGATAATATTAGTGTATAATAAACACTATGTCAAATTTTGGACTATTTAAAGTTGCGGCCGCTGTTCCTCCGCTCCGCGTGGCTAATCCTGAATTTAATGCCGGGAAAATTATTGAATTTGCGGGAATCGCCTCCGCAAAAGGCGCTAAATTAATTGTTTTTCCTGAATTATCCGTAACCGGCTACACCGCGGGAGATCTTTTTAGTCAAAGAATCCTTTTAAAAAAATCTGGTGAGGCTTTAGAAAAAATAATAAAATCAACAAAAATTCTGGGCTCACTTCTTATTGCAGGAGCTCCGGTTGAATTCGAAGGCAAACTTTTTAACTGCGCAATCGTGATATCCAGCGGCAAAGTTTTGGCCATCATACCAAAGACGTATATTCCGGGCTATAAAGAATTTTATGAAGAACGTTGGTTTGCTTCCGCCAGGGACCTTTCATCTAAAGAAATTAATTTTCTCGGGCAAAAAATTCCCATCGGTACGGATATACTTTTCAGAGCCAACATTCCCGGCGCCGTATTCGGCGTAGAAATATGCGAAGACTTATGGGGAGCCCTCCCCCCCAGTTCTTTTCAGGCTCTGGGCGGTGCAACCATAATCGCCAATCTATCGGCATCCAACGAGCTTGTCGGCAAATCAGATTATCGGAGAGAACTTGTAAGCCAGCAATCAGCAAGAACTCTCGGGGCTTACATTTATGCCGGTTGCGGGGTTCACGAATCGACTACGGATCTGGTTTTTGGAGGCCATGCAATAATTGCAGAAAACGGCACGATTTTAAAAGAATCTGAAAGATTCCAAAGAAATGGGGAGATAATTTATTCTGATTTAGATATTGAACATTTACTGACAGAGCGCGCGCGTACCACAAGTTTCGGAGAAGCAGTCCATGAATCCGGCAATAAAAATTTTAGAATGATAGATTTACCTCATTTAGGTTCCCGGAACCTAACTAAATTGGATCGGGTGATTGACCCACACCCCTTTGTTCCGCAGAACGCCGAGGTGCTTAATAAACGGAGCCATGAAATATTTTCAATTCAAGCTGCTGGTTTAGCTAAAAGACTTGAGTCCGCAAGAATGAATAAAATTATACTGGGTCTGTCGGGTGGTCTGGATTCAACATTGGCACTGCTTGTTGCCGTCAAAACATGCGAATTACTGAAATTGCCCAAAAAAAATATTTACGCTTACACAATGCCCGGGTTCGGAACCTCAAATCGTACTAAATCTAACGCCAAAAAACTCGCCGAGGCTCTTGGAATCACTCTGGAAGAAATTAATATTTCAAAAGGTGTCAACGCGCATCTTGCTGAATTGAAACACCAAGGCGCTGAAGACGTCACTTATCAGAACGCCCAGGCCAGATACCGCACGATGATACTAATGAATAAATCCAATCAGATCGACGGACTTGTTTTGGGAACCGGTGACTTATCGGAAATCGCGCTCGGTTGGTGCTCTTTTAACGGCGACCATATTTCCCATTACAACGTTAATGCGAGCATTCCGAAAACGCTTGTTAAATATCTGGTCAATTGGGCGTCAGAGCAAAAAGAGTTTGTAAGTGTCAAAAAGGTTTTAAAGGATATTTTGGACACCCCTATTTCTCCTGAACTCGTCAAAGGTAAGGGGGAAAAGATCACGCAAAAGACCGAAGATCTCGTCGGTCCCTACAATCTTCACGATTTTTTCTTGTATCATTTTATCCGCTGGGGCTCTTCGCCAAAAAAAATATTATTTTTGGCAAAAATAGCTTTTAGCCCACTTGGGGTCTTGGACGCCAAGTCAAGATATCACGAAAAAACGATAAAAAAATGGCTGAAAGTTTTTATTGAAAGATTTTTCGGAAATCAGTGGAAAAGGTCCGTAATGCCGGACGGACCGAAGGTTGGATCGGTTTCGCTTTCCCCGCGCGGAGATTGGCGGATGCCGTCTGACGCGGACGTTAGTATTTGGTTAAAAGATTTAAAATAATTATGTCAAAAAAAATAATTTACGAATCGCCATATGTTACAACGGACACCGTTATCTTTACGATACAAGACGGCGTATTAAAGGTGCTTTTAATTAAGCGTATTAATTCTCCCTTCAAAGACACACCGGCTCTCCCAGGCGTTTTTCTATTGAAAGACGAATCCACAAGAGAAGCGGCCTTGCGGGCGCTAAAAACCAAAGCGGGGCTGAAAATGGGCTTTTTGGAACAGCTCTATACTTTTGATTCGCGGCACCGCGACCCGCGGGGGCACACGATATCAATTACCTATTTCGCGTTTGTGCGGGAAGACGAACTGAAAATCGCGCCTATCAAATCTCTGCAATCTCCGGAATTTTATCCGATAAAAAAACTACCAAGGCTTGCGTTCGACCACAAAGAAATCATTGAGCTCGCCCTCATGCGCCTTCAAGCAAAGCTTGAATATACGAACGTCGTCTATTCCCTTCTTCCAAAATACTTCGCTTTTTCGGAACTGCAAAAAGCCTATGAAATAATTTTCGGAAGGAAAATCGATAAGCGGAACTTCAGAAAAAAATTCCTGTCGCTTGGTCTCATCCGCCCGACCAGACAAATTTTAAGAGGCACACGCTCAAGACCCGCGAAGCTTTATGAATTTAAATCGCGAAAACCGTCCGCTCTTAAAAAATTCTTCTGATGAAAAACCGCCTTATTTTAAAACCCCTCAAGAAAGGAGATATCGGAAATATAATGAACTGGGTCAATGATCCCGAAATAGTAAAAAATTTCCAGAATTTCAAAGGGTTTACCAGAAGCGAAGAGCTTAAATTCATAAAAAAAATACTAAAAAGCAAAAATGATCGTGTTTTTTCGATATTCAGGAGAAGTGACGGCAAATACATCGGACAATGCGCTATCAACCAAATCTCCCCGCAAAACAAGCTCGGCCGGTTCGGGATATTCATAACTAAAGAAAACTGGGGCAACGGCTTCGCGGAAGAAGCTATCGGGCATCTCTTGCATATTGCCTTCTCCAAACTAAAGCTTCACAAGGTTTGGGGGGTCTGCTGGGTAACAAACAAAAAGGCGTGGCATATTTATCAGAAACTCGGCTTCAAAAAAGAAGGTATTTTAAAAGACGAATACTATTGGCACGGCCGATACCACGACCTCATCCGCATGACCGTAATAAAAAAATAAAAAGCCCCTCCGGGGGCTTTTTTGATACTTCCTTGCGTCCGGAAACCATTGTGCTAATGTGCGGTTAGATATAGTGTATATTTGACACTAAGTCATTATTAGCCTAACTTAGAAACATGGAATACATTACAAGTCTTTTTAACATTAATAGCGTCTTTTTCACTTATTGGGACTACCAGATGAGTTATTTGGAGTTCTTTGGAACTATATTTACCATCTGGTGCGTCTGGCTTACGGCCAAGAACAGGATACTCTCCTGGCCGATAGGTATCATCGGAACCATCCTCTATATTTTCCTTTTTTACCAAATACAGCTTTACTCGGATCTTTTTGAACAAATATATTTTCTTTTTACAAGTTTCTTGGGCTGGTGGCTATGGTCGCACCCGATGACAAAGACCGACGAGGACATCAACGCGGAGTTAAAAATTAGCACAAATACTCTGAAAGAAAATATTATTTGGACAGTGGTTATCTCCGCCGGAACTCTGATCTTTTGGTACATTGCGGTTAATTTGGACAACTGGTTCCCGCAATATTTCCCTGAAAGCGCTTCTCTCCCCTTCTTGGACGCGTTCACCACTTCAATGAGTTTAGTCGCGCAGTGGCTACTCGTAAAAAGAAAGGTCGAAAGCTGGGTTTTGTGGATTATTGTCGACATCATCGGCGTTTGGCTTTATTACCAAAAGGGCGTGAAATTCATTTCGGCGGAATACGCGCTATTCCTCATTATTGCGACAAAAGGCCTTATTGATTGGATAAAAAAATATAAACAGTATGAAAAAAAATATCCAAAAATCGGAGACCGGGCTCGTAATCGGGAAATTTTACCCGCCGCATAAAGGGCATAAATTTCTTATCGATACCGCTCTGAAAAACTCGGAAAAGGTTTTTGTAATCGTCTGTTACAAAAATGACGAATCGATACCGGGAGAGCTCCGCGCGAAATGGATCCGCGAAATCCATCCGGAAGCGGAGGTCCTGCTAGTAGATGATGACCTTACCGGTAAGCTTACACATTCTTCTCCCGAAGAAATTTCCAAAGCTTGGGCCGAATATACTGTTCAAATCCTTGGTTTTTCGCCCGATGCCGTGTATACATCTGAAGAATACGGCGCGCGCTATGCAAAATTTATGGGGGCAAAGCATGTTCTTGCGGACAAAGAAAGGGTAAAGGTCCCGATATCGGCGACAAAAATAAGAAAAAACCCGTTGCTTTATTGGGAATATCTTCTGCCCCCGGTCCGCGCTTATTTTACAAAGCGAATTACCGTGGTCGGAGCGGAGTCTACCGGAACAACAACAATGGCAAAAGCTTTGGCGGAGCATTACAAAACAAGCTGGGTCCCGGAGTACGGAAGAACATATTGGGAAGGAAAATTAAATTCGCCGGAAGCTTCTATATGGAGAACGGGAGAATTTATCCACATCGCCGATATGCAGAACAAAATGGAGGATGATCTCGCGCGCACGGCAAACAAAATTTTAATCTGCGACACGGACTCGTTTGCTACTACCCTGTGGCATGAAAGATATATGAAGTTTTTGTCTCCTGAAGTTGAAAAACTTTCAAGCAATAGGAAATATGATCTCTATCTGCTTACGGATATCGATATTCCATTCGTGCAGGACGGCACAAGGGACGGCGAAAATATCAGGGCCGGCATGCATCAAAGATTTATCGCTGAACTGAAAAAGAATAAGAAACCTTTCGTTTTGCTTTCAGGAAGCCATGAAGCTAGGCTTGAAAAAGCGGCCAAAGAATGCGATAAAGTACTAAGTAAGGTTGTGGCTCATTGAAAAAAAGAGGAGGAAAAATGAATATTGTCTTTTCAGGTGAGGACGCGCCGAGGTCTTTTAGCAAATCTATTTTTCTTGCGGGACCGACTCCGAGAAATGAAAAAATAAAATCCTGGCGGCCGGATGCTTTGAAAATTTTTAAAAGCCTTGGCTATGATGGAGTTGTCTTTGTACCGGAGTTTCGGAACGGGTCGTGCGCTAAGCCGCCGGCCGAATGGACATATGAAAAGCAGTGCAATTGGGAGCATAAATATCTCGATATGGCCGACATTATTTTATTCTGGGTCCCGAGAACGCTTCGCACTATGCCGGCGTTTACCACGAACGTGGAGTTCGGACTTTACGCCAATTCCGGAAAAATCGTTTTGGGTACGCCAAAAAATTGGAGAAAATTCCCTAAAAACAGATATTTAAACTTCATGGCGAACAAGCTCTCAATCCCCCGATACCTTACGCTGGAGGAGACAATATCCGGAGCGCTTGCGGTTATCAGCAACGGCGCGTTGAGGCGCGGAGGCGAATGTTCGGTGCCTTTGAATATTTGGAAAACAATGCCGTTCCAGAGCTGGTATAAAGCTCAAATTGCGCAAGGCAATAAACTTGAAAATGCAAAAGCAATTTCTGTTTTTCATAAAGTAGGGGCCGAGAAAAAAATAGTTTGGGGCTGGTCTATGCGCCCGAATATATACATATCTCGGGAAAAAAGACATAAATACAATGATCCCATTTTAGCAAGACCTGATATTTCCTCGGTAGTACTCATAAAAAGAGAGCGCGACGCGATGGCCTCAAAGGCTATTCTGGTGCGCGAATTCAGAAGCGCCGTTTCCAACTCTGAAGCGTTTGTTTTAGAAGCGCCGAGCGGATCTTCTCACGATATTAATGAAAGCCCAATAGATGTTGCCCTGCAAGAACTCGCGGAAGAAACCGGATTTGCATTAGATAAATCCCGGTTGAAAATTCTCGGGTCCCGTCAGCTTGCGGCAACGTTTTCCATCCATAAGGCGCATGTTTATTTTGCTGAAATTACAGAAGATGAATTAAACTGGTTTTTGAAAAGAGCCGGAAAATTAAAAATAAACGATAAAGATGAAACCGGAGAAAAGCTGTACATCGAGATAAAAACTATTGAACAAATTTTGAAAAATGACTTGCTCGACTGGTCGAATGTGGGAATGATTTTGTCTGCAATAAATAATATTAAATAACCCTGTTCCGCGGGGTTTTTATTTACATTTCTAATAAATTATGCTATAGTCTGAAAGGAATTTTGACATGAGAAAACGGAGGTTTTTGTGGACGACTTGGAAACATCTCTTGAAGAAACATTTGTTGAATTGAAAATAGCGAAAAACGATCGCAATGCAATAAAAGCATTTTTAGCACCTTTGAAAGAAAAAAGCCCTGTTACAAAGTTTCATTATATGCACAGCATCCGGGTTGCCTTGCTCGCAAAAAAAATAGCCCGCTTCATGCATTTAGATGAAAAAGCACTTTTTTATGCCGGGCTTTTGCACGATCTTGGCAAATGTCAGGTGACGCTGGAAACCTTAGGAAAGACCGGACCGTGGGACAAAACAGATTATTCCGAAATTAAAGTTCATGTAACCGAAGGCTACAAAACACTCCGAGGAAGATTTGATCTTACGGCAGGTATCATTTTATGGCATCACAGATTTCAAAAAAATCCTTATCCAGCCAAACTGCCGAAAAAATTGCACAAATATTCTGCAGGAACCGATTTGCTTATCGTGGAATACGGGCGGATACTTGCCATTGCGGATGTTTTTGATGCTCTGCACCGGGCAAACAGCAAGTTCGGCGAAGCGCGCCTGCTTACCGGCCTTGAGATAAAAGAGAAGATGTTGGAATTAAATCCCGATAGAAAAAGTCTAGTTGCCGATCTTTATAACACCGACATTCTGACTATGTATGATGCGAAGACACCCTGCCCGGGACCATAATCCCGGGCTTTTATTTTTTCTTGACAAAAATATATAAAAGTGCTAAGAATGTAGGCAGAAACTTACTGTTGTTTGACAGCATTATATCAATAGAGATATAGTGTATAAAGAACACTAAATTAAGGAGAAGGAGACAGATATGGCAAAGAAAGCAAAAAAGGTAGATTTGACGAAGTCCGCGCTAATAATCGTGGACGTACAGAACGATTTCTGCCCCGGAGGAAGCCTTGCAGTCCCCCATGGAGACGAGGTGGTAGCACCTTTAAATCAAATGATTGGACTTTTTGCGAAAAACGATTGCCCGGTATTTGCATCGCGCGACTGGCATCCAACCAATACCAAGCATTTCGCAGCTTTCGGAGGCAAGTGGCCGTCGCACTGCGTGAAGCATACGGTTGGCGCAGATTTCCACAAAGATCTCGAATTGAGGCTCAATACTTTTGTTGTTTCCAAAGGCATGAGCGAGAACGAAGATGAGAAGTCCTACTCTGCGTTTGGCGGAGTTGCAATAGAGCCTGTTTATGATCTCGGTTGGGCAGAGATAATCGGATATTTTCCAAGAAACCTTTTGAAAGATATGAATATCAAGAATCTTTTCGTTGGTGGTTTGGCGACGGATTATTGCGTGAAAGCAACTGTGCTTGATGCGCTGAAACTCGGATTTAAAGTTTATCTTTTGGAAGACGCATGCAGGGCGGTGAATATTAAACCGACTGACGGCGCCGACGCAATCGCCGAAATGAAAAAAATCGGAAAAGAAAATTTCGTTCTAACTTCAGCAAGGGAGGTTTTGGGGAAATGAACTTTGCAATAGAACCTGCAAAATACATTATCGAGTCGCTTCTAGACATCGACTTTTACAAGTTTACGATGGGCCAGTTGATTTTTCACAGATATCCGAATGTCCGCGTGAAATATGCCCTCAAAGTAAGAACTAAAGGCGCGAATCTTGCCAAAGTTATTAAAGAAGCCGATTTGCGCAGAGAGCTTGATCATGTTCGCACTTTAAGATTCAGAAACAGCGAGCTGCATTATCTTCGCGGCACGAATGAATACAGCGACCGGATGTTCAAAGAGGATTATCTTGAGTTCCTGAAAAATCTGGAGCTCACTCCTTACGAATTAAAACGCGCCGGCGATGATTACGAATTGACATTTGATGGTTTATGGTCGGAAGCGATTTACTGGGAAACTTTGGCTCTCGCCATCATCAACGAGCTTTATTATAGAGTTTTGATGGCGGAAAAGACTCCTTTTGAACAAGAGGCTGTATACGCGACAGGCAAGATTCGCCTTGCTGAAAAAATTAAAAAACTCCGAGCGAATCCGCAGATCACATTCAGCGATTTCGGAACCCGCAGGCGTTTCAGCCGCGATTGGCAGGAGTATGTTGTGCGCACATTGGCGGCAGAAGTCCCCAAGCAACTGCTCGGAACCTCAAATGTGCTTCTTGCTCACGATTGCAACCTCCTCCCCATGGGAACCGCCGCGCACGAAATGTTCATGGGCATGTCGGGTATAATGCACGGAAGCGATGACGAGATAAGAGCTTCCCACAACAAAGCATTTGAAGATTGGTGGGACGAATATGGATTCGGTTTATCAATTGCTCTAACCGATACATACGGCTCTGACTATGCTTTTGCGAGCATGACTAAAGAACAGGCGGAAAAATGGAAGGGTTTGCGGCAGGATTCGGGAGACCCGATTGAATTTGGTGAAAAGGCCATAAAGTTTTACAAAAAACACGGGGTTGACCCCAAAACAAAATTTATCGTTTTCAGCGACGGCTTGGACATTGATACGATGATAAAAATTACGAGCCATTTCCGCAACAAGATTAAAGTCGCCGCTTTCAGAACGACATATGGCTGGGGAACGAACCTGACCAATGATTTGGGATTTAGCGCTTTATCGATGGTTATAAAGCTCGTTGAATCCTGCGGGCACGGCACGGTAAAGCTTTCCGACAATCTGGCAAAAGCCATGGGAAAACCGGAAGACATTGAAAGGTTCAAAAGAATTTTTGGACACACCGTAACTCTCAATGAATCGTGTACATATTAAAAAAATACCCCGCCGCAAAAATTGCGAGCGGGGTTTTACTTTTTAGCTTAGTAAAATCTTGGCGATGGAAGGTGCAAGTGAAAGTACTTCAAACTTTGTCTTACAATCTTTAAAGCCCTTAATCGTTTCCGGACAAGAATCGGTAACCCAGAAATTGGCAAACGGAAATTTATTCATGTTGAAGTAAGATTTGTTCGGAAAAACCGCATGTGTAGCGTAAGCACTTACGGATTTCGCGCCTTTTCGCTCAAGGGCTTTGGCGCATTCCAGTAAAGTGCCACCTGTCATAACCAAATCATCCACAATAATTACATGTTTGCCTTTGGGCGAGCCTTCAATAATCTTAACTTTGCGCTTATCGCCAAATCTTTCTTTGTGGCAAAGTATTTTATCATGGCGTTCATCAAACGCATGCCCGAAACGCTTATATGCTCCTTCGTCAGGGAAACAAACTGTCTTGGCTGTCTTATCATCCAAAACCGATAATCTGTCTGTCAGCAATGGGATGGCGCTTTTAAGTCTCGGTATTATCGGGTGCCTGAAATAAAACCTCTCATGCTTATCGTGAATATCAAAAATATACAAAGGAACCTTTTCGCATTCAACGGCATTGAACATCCTTACCAAGGTCATTGCGGTCGCTACCTCGCCTTCGCGCTCAACACGCTCCATTGTACCCGGGAAATACGGCAAAATAACTCTGAAAGATTTTGAATCATAACGGGGCAAAGCGTAAATTACGCTAAGTTGCCGGAATATCTCAGCCGGGTCATCGAACGACGCCAGAAAAGCAACATCCCGTCCCTCTACATCAACACAAACATCTTTAATAAAAGTATTAGGCATGCCGTCCGGAAATAAACCCCAACTAATCTTACCGAGAAATATTTTCTCATCCTCCGCGATTTTTTTTGCCAATCCCTCCATTGTGGCGTAATAAAAAAGAATCATTTTTCAATTCCCCTTTTCAATTTTCTAAAATTAGTGTATCATTATAACAATAATATGTCAACCAAAAAAAATAAGAAAACTCACCCGACGGCGAGGCGGGTAGTCATCTACGGAGGGTCGTTCAATCCCCCGCATATCGGGCACGCCATCGCCGTTGAGGCGGTTTTGCGGAATTTTAAATGCGATGAGATATGGGTCATGCCATCTTCCGAAAGGCGCGACAAACATATCGGTACTTCCGGCAAACACCGCGTTAAAATGTTGAATATATTGATAAAAGAATTTTTTGAACACTCAAAAATCCCGGTAAAAATTATCGCGCTGGAACTCGACCGCCCGGGCTTAACAACAACTTATGACACAAAAACGGAATTAGAGCGGCTTTACCCAAAAAATGGATTCTATTTTCTAATAGGTTCCGAACTTTTGTGGGATATCAGATACGGCTGGGTGCGCGGCAATGAACTTTGGAATAGCGCTAATTTTTTGGCGATAAGAAAGCCTGAGACAAAAGTTCCTAACAAACTCCCGCCAAATATAAAATTGGCAGACAAAGATATCGTTTGGGTAAATATTTCAAGCACTATTATCCGAAATTTTATAAAAAAAGGATATTCCGGCATTCCCTATCTTCTCCCCAAAATATCCGCATACATAAAGAAAAACGGCCTATACAGATAGGCCGTCAGAGAGACTCGGTTTTCCATACACCGCCCTTGGTGGTATATTCCATAGTTTTTATTCCGAGCTTTTTTATGAGTTTGAGGCAAAATTTTTCGCACGGCCGGGCCAAAATTGGTATTCCCTTTCTGGAAGCAAACACGGTAAGTTTTGAGCCGCGAAGCCTCTTTCGGTTCAAGCCTTTAATAGCCTTCCGCTCCGCGCATTCGCCTTTGGAATCAACGCCCGCGTGGTTCCAGCCGAAGCCAAAAACTCCCCAATTATCGCTAAATACCGCGCCGACTTTTACATTACAAATAGAACGCGAAGCATAATACTCGGCCAAATCCTGAACACCACGCCGCATATTCAATTTTCATCACACCCCTTTCTTTTTTGATTTTCATTTCAATCCTTCTTCCTGAGTTTTTTTTAGCATTTTATAACATATTTGTCCAGATTAATTTCCTTAATATAATTTGAATTCCTATTTGAAAGCTAGTATACTACTCCTGTATTCCCCGGTAGCTCAGCGGTAGAGCGGCTCGCTGTTAACGAGAAGGTCCCAGGTTCGATCCCTGGCCGGGGAGCCAAAATAAAAAATCCTGACTTTCTGTCAGGATTTTTTGTATACGTTATTTAATTTTTAACGCCGGAGAGCTTTGACAACCCAGATAAGGACCACTGCTCCGAGAAGCGCCACCAGAAAGCTGTACATATTGAAACCACCAACACCGCTTTCACCGAATAAGCTCATAAGCCAGCCGCCTACCACCGCGCCAATGATGCCTACAATAACGTTGAGCACAATACCTTGTTGTGCGTCGGTCTTCATAATCATTGATGCGACCCAGCCAACTAACCCTCCGAACACGATCCAAATAATAATTCCCATAAATTTTTGCTATTAATTATTAATAAAAAATTATTTATTTTCTTTGTCTAATTTTGCTGCGGCTTCCGGCGTAGATACGGTCTTACTCATAAAGAACAGCTTAATAATACCAATAGCAACCAACCAATAGACTAGTATAGCCAAAAGCGTGGTCCATTCAAAAATACTGCCTTCGACATAAGTGGCGCGGAAAACGTTTAGAAACGGCGTAGCAAAGGGATAACTGAGAGTGTAAATAAAGCTGCTAAAACCTGCTGAGGGATTTGCGGCAAGTAATTTTAAGACAAATCGAAATGCCAAAAGCACTTCTAGTAAGCCCAAAACGTACCAAACAATTTGAGTCCCTTTGTATAATGGCTTTGTGGTCGGCGAATTGTATGAATCCATAGCTCTAATCTTGTTATTGATAATACATTAATTATACCACCTATTTAATCGCCTTGCTAATAACATAATGCTAAAATGATACTATGCTATTTAAGCGAGTGTATTTTACATTTACTTTTTTTATTTCGGTATTTTTGTTGTTTTCTTCGAATGCGCTTGCCCTCACGCGCGACATCACCTTTCCGGTAAACGGGGTAGCGAGTTTCAGGGACGATTTTCATGAACCTCGGGGAGCTGATGGAACACGCGAACACTTGGGTATAGATATTATTGCCGCAAAAATGACTCCGATTGTTTCGGCTGTAGACGGAGTTGTAAGTTATGTTGTCTCGCCTCAGGCTTCGTGGGGATATTCTATTTCTATCCGCGACAGTGAAGGATATCAATATAGATATTTGCATATAAATAATGATACGCCGGGAACGGATGACGGGCTTGGAGGCGAAGCAAATGCGTATGTCGCGGGGATAAAGCGCGGAGTTAATGTAACGGCAGGCCAGCATATCGGATGGGTCGGAGATAGTGGCAACGCCGAAGCTACGGTTTCCCATCTTCATTTTGAAATAAGAGATCCAAATCGCGTAGTAATAAATCCGTATGAAACCTTAGTTGCCGCCGCGGCAAAAAACTCCAATAACGCTTCTATAAAGACCGGCAGCACAGTGGTCATATCACACACAAGCGAAGGAGATCAGGGCGTTGCCGCGGGCTCCGCATATATTTTCATACAAAATCTTTCCGAGGGCGACAAAGCGGAAGCAGTACGCCAGTTACAGATTAAACTCAAGGCTCTCGGCTACTTCACATCCACCGTTACGGATTATTTTGGTCCTATCACGCGCGCTGCCCTTATGCAATATCAATCTGCTAACAATATCGCCCCAACCGGCAATTTTGATACCAATACGCGAGCATTGCTCAATGAAGATGTTGCGCTTCTGCCGGATACGCCGAATATTTTAGCGGAAGACCTTTTTGAAGGCGCCCATGGAGAGGCGGTCCGGCAGCTCCAAACAAAGCTTAAGGCTTTAGGATATTATAAAGCCGTCATTACAGATTTTTTTGACTCAATAACCAGAGAAGCCATAAGAAGCTTCCAGGTAGCGACTAAAATTAATCCGACAGGTTATGTCGATCAACAAACTTGGGCAAAACTACAAGAGGAAATCGCCAAATTGCCGGCCATCTCTCCAATTTCTGGCACTACCAATTTATCAACACAATCTTTACAAGAAGGCTCCAGCGGAGAAGCAGTGCGCCAACTCCAAATTAAACTTCAAACTCTCGGATATTTCAGCGTTTCCCCGACCGGCTATTTCGGACCAATTACAAAAACCTCTGTGATAAACTTTCAGCGCGCAAAAAACATTGACCCGATAGGCCTAGTGGGCCCGAAAACTAGAGCTGCTTTGAACGCAATATAATTCAATTCAGCTTCTTCAATACCAGGATTTTATACATGTCTGTTGCCGAGATAAAAAGCGACAGGATAATCGGCCCAAAAATAAATCCAAGCGGGCCGAAGAAAAAAATGCCGCCCAAAATGGAGAACAGGACAAAGAGCGGTGGGACATCCAACCCCTTGCCGAAAAAATAAGCTACAAGCAAATTATCGATAAAAAGAGTGACCAAAAGTCCGAAAAGACCGATGCCGGTTGCTAAAAATATATTTCCGGCAAACAACAGATAAAGAACAATCGGAATAATTACAAACGGCGTGCCAAGACCCGGAACCGCCCCAATAATCCCCCCGATGCTTCCCCAGATCATGGCGTTCGGAATAGCAAATACATAAAAACCCGCCGCCAGAAAAATCCATCTGATAAGCCCTACAAAAATGGTGCCGCGAATTACCGACGTGATGGTGCGGTGCGTTGAATCGACAATCTCTTTGTTTTGCCCTTTTTCAAACGGGCTTAAAGAAATAAATGAGGCCAGTATTTTTTCTCCATCACGCAAGAAAAAAAAGAAAGTAAATGAAAGCAAGATTGTCTGGAAAAAAATATAGGCGGTTTGGGACAGAAGCCCGCCAAGATTACCGGAGACAAAAATCAGCACTTTGTTGATAGAATCTGAAATATTGAAAGAAAATCCCGGAACAACGCGCTGGCCGATTATATCAATATTTTGCTGTATTGCCTGTATGTATTTTCCTTGGCTAGCCTGTGTTGAAGAGAAGAAGCTTTCTGCTTGTCTAAAAATCTGCAATCCAAAAAATAAGATGGGCATGATTAAAAAAACCAACGCAACGATTACCAAAAGACAAGCAAAGAAACTCTTGCCTCCGCGAAAAAACTTGATGAGTTTTTCGTATAACGGGCGGAACAAAACCGACAAAACCGTAGCCAGTACAAGGATACTGAAAAACGGCCGAAAGACAAAAAAGACCAAAATAGATATTCCTATAAAAAGCGCGGAGAATGCTATAAGCTCTAATCTTCTATTTTCCATTAAAATAATTATAGCATACAATTGCTAATTAATCGCCGTTGTGCTAGTATATGGGCAATGAAGTTACCGGCAAAAGTAAAAAGTGGTTTAGATGAAAAATTTCAAAAAGTGTTAGCAACGCCCGCGAGCTTCGATTTTTATGTGGCAATTCATGATTTTATTGAACATATTGAATTCAATTCATCCCTTTCAAAGAGTCTTTCAGAGCGCATAAAATCTAACCGGGAATTGCGGATTTCCAACAAATACAGCACTTTAAAACAAATTTATCAAGGGTTGAAAGACACCCATATAAACACAAATGTTGATTTGGGGCACACAAGATATATGGTGCTCCGTGAATTAAATCAAATCCGGAACAAAAATTTTTCGGAAGGCAATTCGTTTTGGAAAAAACGGGAACTTTTCAGAAAATTGGCGACAGAAATCTATGAAAGATTGAGTCCGAATCTGGTATAAATAAAAAGAGCTATTTCATTTTTTTTATAAAAGCGCTATATTATTTTTAGAATAATCAATGGGGCTATATGACTCTTACCGGAATGCTAACCGGCATATTCATTGCATCAGATGTAAATTCACTTGTTTCTAACCGTGTAAGCATGGTAAAAGTATTGGAAAACGGTTTTGAGGGCGATAAACATCAGGGCTGGTTTAGAAATGCGGATGTGAAGGCAAGGCGCTACGCCAAAGGAACAAAAATTTGGAACAGCAGACAAATTTCTATTGTCGCGGAGGAAGAACTGGCGCTCGCCGCAAAAGATTTGGGTATTGGAAAAATCGAGCCAGAATGGCTTGGAGCAAATATCTGCATCTCCGGAATCCTTGATTTTTCGTTATTATCGCCAGGAACAAAAATATTTATTCCAAATGAAAACGGATGTCCTGAAGTCGGCTTATATATAACAGCGTCCAATAAGCCATGTATTGGGCCTGGCAAAGTTATTCAAAGCCATTATCCGCAAATTTCTAGATTAGATTTGCGATTCGTAAAAGCAGTGCTCAATAAAAGAGGTGTAGTCGCAGTAGTTGAACACGAAGGCCATATAAAAGAATATTCACCTGTTTCGATAGTCATACAATAAAAACCCGCTAAGCGGGTTTTTTAATACCCGTGGAGTTTGACTACTTTTTCGTGCGCGCGGATTTTCTCGATGGCTTTGGCTTCGATCTGCCGGATGCGCTCTCTTGTCACCCCAAATTCCTTCCCAACTTCCTCCAATGTGTGCGTGATACCGTCATCCAATCCAAAGCGCATTGCCAATATTTTCTGTTCCCTCGGCATAAGGTCCACTAAAATTTCGGCGATATGATTCTTTAGAAGTTTGCGGGCGGCTTCCTGCTCGGGAGAAAGAGTTTTTTCGTCTTCAATAAAATCTCCGAGCATTGAATCCTCGTCGTCATCTCCCACAGGAGACTCCAGCGAAACAGTATCCTGCGAAATTTTTTGTATATGCCTGACTTTTTCTACTTCCATGTCCATTTCGGTGGCAATCTCCTCGGCCAATGGGTCTCTCCCCAATTCCTGCGTGAGACGGCGGTAAACCTGCTGGTATTTGGAAATTGTCTCAACCATATGCACAGGTATGCGGATGGTTTTGCCCTGGTCGGCGATGGCGCGCGTTACGGCCTGTCTAATCCACCATGTCGCGTATGTAGAAAATTTATACCCTCGCCTCCAGTCAAATTTCTCAACCGCGCGGAAGAGCCCGATGTTCCCTTCCTGAATAAGGTCGAGCAAAGTAAGATTCGGCGTCCGGCCTACATATTTTTTTGCGATAGAAACAACGAGCCGCAAGTTCGCCTGCGCGAGTTTATTTTTAGCTTCTTCGTCTCCCGCCTCAATACGCTTTGCCAAGTCGCGCTCCTCTTCACCTTTCAACAAAGAAATGCGCCCTATCTCTTTTAAATACATCTGTACCGAGTCTGAACCTGTAATCTCGCGGTCATCCAACAAGCGCTTTCTTCCGGGTTTTTTTGCCTCCTTGCCCGGAACGGTCTCTTTGGGAAGCTCCAAAAGTTCCCTACCTTCCAAAACATCAACTCCGGCTCCGTCGAGGCGCGAGTAAAGCCCTTCTAAAAATATTATATCGTGCTCAATATGCGGAAAAGCAGAGAGTACCTCGGCATAAGTAATAAACCCCCGGTCTTTTCCTTTCTTCAAAATAGCTTCAACGTGTTCGTCGCTGAATTCTTTTTTGAGATCTGCTTTTGTGACCTTAAGCGAAGCGGGTTTTATTTTTTTTATTTTCTTTGCCGTTTTTTTAGAACGTTTTTTTATAGTCCGCTTTTTTTTGGGTTTTGTTTTTTTAGCCATTTATTTTTTGTCTAATTTAATTTGAAGAGTTCTCCATTTATTTTTTGAAAATCCGCAAGGAGTGCCTGAACATCTCCTCCTTTTTTCTCAACCAACTGCAGTTCTTTTGAAATAATACCCCGTTTTTCTTTCAAAACTTCTTTGGTAAGCTCGCGTTTGCAGGCTGTAAATTCCGCCTCCGCATCCGCATAGGCGGCGCCTACCCCTTCCAAAAAAAGCTCCGCCTCGAGAGTCAGCCGTGAGATAAGGCCTTGAAATGCCGTCAAAGCAGGGTCTCTTTGTTTGATTCGATTGAATATAACAGATTTGTCTCCGGAAAACAAGCTCCCGCCCAGCTCGTTGTCTGAAGATTGGATAAAGGCCGGGTATTTGGCCGCGATGCCTAAAATCCGGTTCTCGAGCAACTCTTTTCGCGAGAGCGGCTTTGCGGGGACAGCTCCTGTCTCCGAATTCCCGGCTACCCCTGCTTTATTTTTTGAGGTATGATTTTTTACCGCATTCCAAACGGCTTCTTCGTTTATACCCAAAGACACGCTGACTACTTGCACCCAATGCGCTTTTTCCAGGTCAGAAAGCCTGGCAACCACGGGAATCACGCTCTTTTGGAATTCTCTTTTTGATTCTGCGGATGCAGGCTGAAATTTTTTGAGAGAAGAATCTATATAGAATTGCACAATGTGGCGGGAATTTTTGACAGCCCTCTGCCAAATTTCCGGATTTACTAAGACAGCATCCGCAGGGTCTTTAATAGTTTTGCCGTCTTTTTCCAATTCTCCCACAACCCTCACTTCAAATCCTTCCGCCAAGGCGAGCTCAATTCCGCGCGCCGCGGCCGCTTCGCCCGCCTTATCCATATCAAAAGCGGCAACTAGCTTTTCGGAAAGCCTACGCAAAATTTTTAATTGCATCTCGGTAAGCGCCGTGCCGGAGGAAGCAACGATATTTTTCACGCCGGCCTGCCAGGACATTAACCAATCCATATAACCCTCGACAACAACGCACTCGCCTTCTTTTAATATCTCGCTTTTAGATTTATTTAAACCGTAAAGTATTTTGCTTTTTTGATACAAATTCGTCTCCGGAGAATTTACGTATTTGGCGACCGCATCGGTCGCTCCGACAGCATTGCTCGTCGGAGCTTCAAAAACTCTTCCGCCAAACGCCACAACTCTTCCACTGTAGTCGAATATCGGAAAAATTATCCTGCTCCTAAATCTGTCATAATAATTTTGGCTCTGGAATTTTGAATTTTGCGAGCGGACTATTAAGCCCGCGCGTTCTTGCTCCTCCGCGCTAAAATTCTTGGAAAGCAGATGGTTAAACAGGCTCTTCCATTCAGCAGGCGCGTAACCCAAACGGAACTCTTTGATAGTTTCATCGATCAAACCTCGATCGTGGAGATAAGCGGCCGGGTCGCCACTTGGCGCCCCGGGCGCTAAATCCCCACTTGGGGTCCAGGACGCCAAGTGGAGATTTTGCTCAAAAAACTTAGTAGCTTCCTCCAAAATAGCCAGTTCTTTTCCGCGTTCCCCGCGCTCGCGCGGGTCCTCTGCTTTCAGTTCCACGCCGGCACGGTCGGCCAATATTTTTAAAGCTTCCGGAAACTCCACTCCCTCTATCTTTTTTACAAATTCAAAAATGTCGCCGCCTTCACTGCAACCGAAGCAATGCCAAATCTGCCGGGCCGGCGAAACATTGAATGACGGGGTTTTTTCACGATGAAACGGACAGCAAGCCTTATAGTTGCTCCCCGCTTTCTGGAGCTTCACATAAGACCCGACAAGGTCCACCACATCTATTCTATTTTTTATTTCTTCAGTCTGGGTCATGCAAATAAATTAAGTATTTTTGCATTATAGCACATTAAAATCTCTACCTCCCCAAATTATATAATCTCTTAATAAACTTCTTCGTGCGTACCAATATCAAGAAACAGCGCGGTCTCATTTCCTAGAAAAATAAATTTAATGCGGTATTGCAGGTTGATAGAAAAGGCCAAACCTCATGATCTTTGCCGTGCAATTTATGCGTTTGCAAATTCGGATGGAATGGATTGATGCGAAAAACTGCTTCTTTAGTTTCTGCTTGCAATAAAATACGCTTCGGCAAGCGAGCCGCGGATTTAAGAAATTGCCTCGAATATTCAACGGCCATTTTTACCGCGATATGCATTTAGAGCTTCTGAAATAGAATTAGCGCGAATGGTTTTCCCTCCTTTCAAATCGCGTAAACCGTTTTCTACCAGAATATCCAATTTTTTAGCTGATTTACCGCTTAACCAATGCTCCGGAACGGCTCTCTCTAAAAGTTTGCGGTATTCAGCTAGGGGCAGCACAACTACTCCTTTTTGTTTTTCTATTCTTTTTCTTGCAATGGTGATTTCCATATTGTTTATATACTAACACATTGTTAATTCCGTTACAACTTTCTACCGCCCCAAATTATATAATCTAAGTATCTCGGCAGGTGTCAGCGCCCTGTTGTATACGCGGACGTCGTCAATTGAGCCGGGAAATAGAGCTGCGGGATTAGACCATTCTCCAATAGTTGCGGAGGCAGTGCCATGGAAGATAGTCGTATTGGCAATTGTTCCTGTGCCGTCAGGAACACCATTTAAATAAAACACGTAGTTCCCGCTACTGTCTATTGTTATTGCGCCATGAGCCCATGTATTAGCCCCGACTAGTGTAGCGCTAGAAACCGGGTCTAGACTGCCCGCGCCCACGCCATCACGAGATTTTATAAATTCAAAGGTAATCTGGCTTCCCTGACTTATGGTAGAAAAATGCCATTCTCTTTGATTCCCCGCACTTAAATATTTAGAAATGATTGATGTTTCCGTATCAAGAACGCCTATGCTTGACTGTTTAACCCATGCAGAAATAGTAAGAGGAAAATTAAGCTCTAATGTGGTTTTATCTCCAATATTCACATAATCATTCACCCCATCAAATTTTAGCGCCTGGCCTATTTTGCCGATGGCGCGAGTGGGGCCGTTTGTTAGGGTGCCATTGTTGTTGTTTCCGGAGCGATCAAAGGCGGTTAAGTTGGACATATCTTTTCCATCAAAACTCCAATAGCCGACAAGGCCTTGGTTGAGACCTGTATAATTGGGGTGTTGGAGGATGAGGCCTGCGTGAGC
>JAUSHV010000039.1 GCA_030648495.1 bacterium | reverse complement strand
TGAACGCATCTTAGGAGTAGACCCGGGCATA
Source organism: bacterium (assembly GCA_030648495.1). Taxonomy (GTDB): domain Bacteria; phylum Patescibacteriota; class Minisyncoccia; order UBA11713; family 2-01-FULL-45-33; genus 2-01-FULL-45-33. The sequence continues at coordinate 15,558 of JAUSHV010000039.1, read as the reverse complement.
GAAAGGCTGGGGTGGGGTTTAGTAGAAAAAAACGGAGGAAAATATACAAGAATAGATTCCGGAGTAAAAAGAACATCTAAAAATAAACCCGTAAGCGAGAGACTGTGGGAAATACATCAATTTTTAGACGAATTGATTACAAAAGAAAAACCGGATGGGCTCTCCACGGAAAAATTATTTTTTGCCAAGAATGTAAAAACCGCCCTTGTAATCGGTGAGGTCCGTGGCATAATTTTGGCGCTGGGGGCAAAACACGGCTTATCCATAAAAGAGTTCGCGCCTTCAGAGGTTAAAATGGCTATCTGTGGATATGGGCATGCCACTAAGGATGGGGTGGCTGAAATGCTTAAATTATCCATAAATTTGCCTAAAAATAAGCTTTTAGACGACGAAACAGACGCGCTGGCTCTGGCCATGGCTTCCGCATTTTTGCCCGTCTTATCCACTTATCCATAACTTATCCACAGCCCGGGCATTTGCCAGTAATTAAGAACTTTTTTAGACTTTGAAGCAATGCGATTAAGAGCAATTTAAAGGCCGATAAATATATTACAAAATGGCAAAACCACAAATTAAAAAAATACCTGACGACGACACGAAAGATGACGCGCTGGAACCTACCGATGCCGCGTTAGACGGAGATATTGAAGATGAAGAAGAAGACGAAGACCTTGATTCTTGGGAGCTCGAAGAAGATTTGGAAGAATAATAAAAAAATCCCCACGCCCCGGGGATTTTTTTATTTAATTTTTATTTTTATGAATTTGTATTTGCCGATCTTTAAGACCCCGTTTTTATTTATTTTGTCCGCCGCCCTTTCGAGCTTCACTCCGTCGAAATCCACCGCGCCCGCGTCGATTAATCTTTTCGCTTCAGATTTTGAAGCCGCCGCTTTTGTTTCGACTAACACATCTACCCAGTCACTTGCACGCACGATTTCGTGTACTTTTATTTCTATAGGTGTTTCTTTTTTAGAAAAAACCTTTTCAAAATTTTCTTTTGCTTTTGCCGCTTCTTTTTCTCCATGATACATTTTAACAATTTCTTCCGCTAACCTTTTTTTTGCGGCCATCGGTTTTTGTTTTTTTATTTCCTCAATTTCCGGAACGTGCAGATCCGTATGTACCAATAAATATATAGGTATAAGTTCGTCCGGCAATGTCATTATTTTTCCAAATTTATTCTCCGGCGTATCCAATATCGCCACGAAATTATTTAAGGATTTTGACATTTTTTCTTTGCCGTCTAACCCCGGCGTTATCGCGGTTGTTATTATAACCTGCGGCCCTTGCCCAAAAACTTGCTGGTAGTGCCGCCCCATCATCTCATTAAAAAGCTGGTCCGTTCCAATTATGGTTAAATCTGATTTGAGCATGAAAGAGTCATAGCCCTGTAAAATCGGATATAAAAGTTCGTGCATATATATCTCTTCGCTTTTTTGTATTCTGTTTTGGAACATGTCCCGCTGAATAAGCTTGGCGTGCGTTGTTTCCCTTAATAGCCCTAAAAAATCGGGCGCTTTCATTTTAGAAAACCACTCGGAATTTCTCCTCACTTCCAACACGCTTGGCTTATCAATTAATATTTTTGTTGCTTGTTTTAAATAGGTTTTTATATTGTTTTCTATTTCTTTTTGCGACAGTTCCGGCCTGGTTTTTGATTTTCCCGTCGGGTCCCCTATCGTTGTAGTAAAGTCTCCGATTAAAAAAACGATTTTGTGTCCGAGCTCCTGAAATTCGCGCATTTTACGGTAATTTACGGCGTGCCCCAGGTGCAACGATGCACTCGTAGCGTCAACCCCGTGTTTTATGCGCAATTGTTTTTTTGAATTCAGTTTTTTTTGCAGCTCTTCTCGTGTTATAATTTGCTCCACGTTCCTGTCTAATATCTCTTTAATTTTGTTCTCATTTAAATCCTTCATAAAATAATTCTAACACGGATTGAAATAAATGGAAAAACCAGCTATGATAATCAGCATGAATCTTTCCTCGAGGAAGAGAAAAAAACGCTGGAAAAAGACATTGCTTTTCGCGTCCGCCGCTATATTCTTTTTTTTATTGTTGCTTGTTATTTTTGCCGCGACAATAAACTTACCTGACATCGCTAACTATAACGAGCGCAAGATTGTCCAGTCCACAAAAATTTATGACCGCACCGGCAAAATACTTCTCTATGATGTACACGGCGAAGAAAAGCGCACGGTTATTCCTTTTGAAGAAATACCAAAAAATATAAAAAATGCCACAATCGCGCTCGAAGACGATTCTTTTTACCGGCATTATGGTTTTCGCCCGCTTTCTTTTATACGGGCCGTTATCAATAACACTCTGCATGGAAGCTACGCTCAAGGCGGTTCCACAATAACCCAGCAGGTGGTAAAAAATACTCTGCTTACCGGAGAAAAAACAGTTACTAGAAAACTGAAAGAGATAATCCTCGCATTCAAACTGGAAAGAAAATATTCCAAAGACGAGATTTTAAACCTCTATTTAAACCAAATACCTTACGGCAGTGGAACCTATGGAATAGAAGCTGCTTCCCAGACTTTTTTTGGGAAACACGCTAAAGACCTCACCACGCTCGAAGCCGCTTATTTGGCGTCCACGCCCAACGCACCAAGCTATTATTCTCCTTACGGCAAACATGTAAGCGAATTAGACGCGCGTGCCAAATTTACTTTGAAACGCATGAATGATCTGGGACATTTAACTAAAGAAGAATATGAAGCGGCCTTAAAAGATAAAATCAAATTCTCGCCCGCGAGAACCCAGGGAATAATTGCTCCTCATTTCGTAATAGAGGTTAGGGATGAATTGAATAAGCGTTTTGGAGAAGACGATATCGCCACGGGGGGGTTTAAAGTTATTACGACGCTTGACACGTCTCTCCAGCAAAAAGTCGAAGAGGTAGTAAAAAATCATGCCGGTGATATCGAAAAAAGCTTTAACGCTCACAATGAAGGCGTTGTGGCTATAGACCCGAAAACCGGAGACATCTTAGCTATGATGGGCTCCCGGGATTATTTTGATACAGACCACGAAGGCAATTTCAACATCACAACCGCTCACAGACAGCCCGGTTCGTCTATCAAGCCTTTTGTATATGCAACAGCCTTTAAAGAAGGACTGACGCCTGAAACTACGGTTTTTGATGTACCAACGGAATTTAATCCTTCCTGCGACTATAATGGTGTTGCTTCGCCGGGCGGCGACCAGAATAAATGCTACCATCCTCAAAATTATGATGAAAAATTTCGTGGGCCCATTTCATTAAGAGAAGCCTTGGCACAGTCGCTCAATGTGCCTTCTGTGAAAGTATTGTATTTGGCCGGGTTAAATAACGCCTTATCAACAATAAAAGATTTTGGAATTACATCTTTGGACGAACCGGACCGATATGGTTTGACGCTGGTTTTGGGAGGAGGGGAGGTTTCTTTGTTGGAATTGACTTCCGCTTACGGGGTATTTGCCAACGACTCTGTCAGGAACAGTTCGCGTTATATTTTAAGAGTAGAAAATTCTTCAGGACAAGCTATTTTACAATCAGAAACATCTCCAACGGAAGTAATAGATAAAAATATTTCAAGAGCAATAACTGACATCCTATCCGACAATAAAGCGCGGGGTTCTGAATTTGGAACCGCCTTGGAGTTTCCCGGTAAAAAAGTTTCCGTAAAAACCGGCACAACAAATAATTATCGCGACGCCTGGATCGTAGGATATACTCCCGACATAGTTATTGGCGCATGGGCCGGCAATAATAATAACACTCCGATGGAGAAAAAAATCGCCGGATTTATAGTTGCGCCGTGGTGGCACGAGATTATGGACTATGCCCTGGCCTACATGCCGCCAAGCGGTGATTTCGTTCAACCTGAGCCATTTAAAGAGGATAAGCCCTACTTGAGAGGAGAGTGGAGGGGCGGGCAGGAATTTATAATAGATAAAATATCAGGAAAACTCGCGACGGAATATACTCCGAAAGAGACGCAAGAAAAAAGGGTTGTAAAAAGCGTACATTCCGAACTTTATTGGATTGATCCCCAAAGCCCGCAATTTAATAATTGGGAGGCGTCAGTAAGGCGGTGGGCCCAAGCAAACGGCTATTTTGATGAAACCAGCGGCGCTATACCGACAAGTTATGACGATATTCATATTCCGGAAAATCTTCCGAAAATAACCGGCTTTCAAATAAGCCCGCAAAAAAATTCATATTCAAAAAACGACGGCGTTGTTGTAAAAATTTTAACCGCCAATAAATTTCCTTTGACGGAAATTGATTATTACCTAAACGATGAATTTGCCGGTTCAGCTAAAGAAAAAATGTTTGATATGGTTATGAGTCTGAACAATGCTGTGGACGGAGAAAATACTATAAAAGTAAAAATATATGACTCTATTGGAAACACAGTCGAGGACTCTACAATATTTAATATAGAAAACTAGAAACTAAATCAGGCGCCTCTCATCGGCATAATAAGATAAAAACAAGAAGCATCCCCTTTTCCTTTTATCAACAACGGGGATTCGGAGCCGTTTAAATTAAAAACAATATATTCTTGATTTATCTGAAGAATCCCGTCCAAAAGATATCTTACGTTAAATTTAACACTGACATCTTCCCCTTCTCCGCTGGCGGAAATTTCCGAAGAATATTCTCCGGTATCCGGATTTGAGGCCTGAAGAATTAAAGATTTTTTAGACCCGTTAAAAGAAATATTAATATCATTTAATTTTCCTACAAATACGGAGGCTAGTTTAAGGTTTGAAATTATTTCTGATTTTTTAGCTATAATTGTTATTTTGAAGTTTTTTGGAATAATTTGTTCATAATCAGGAAATATTCCGTCCGTAAGCCTGGATATAAAACGGATATTGTTTACCGATACGACCAACTGATTCTTACTGAAGCCGAATTTAACGCTTTCGTCTTTATCTATAAGCTTAAGTATTTCATGAATTGATCTTTGCGGTATCAAAAACGTTGCCATTTTTTCCGAGCTTATATTTTTAGAAACAAGCGTATATTCAGCAAGTCTGAAAGAATCCGTAGCAGCAAGTTTTATGGTGTTTTTAAAGACTTTAAAAAATATACTCCCGAGTTCTGGTTTAAGGTCAGACAGGCTCGCTGCGGTGATAACGCCTGATATTGCGGTTTTTAAATCTGCTGCCGGTATTTTAAAACTCTCTATTTCCTCAACTTTTGGCAATAAAGGGAAATCTTCGCTTGATAAGCCTTTAATTAAAGTTTGGTTATTTCCAGTTTTAATAAAAAGGTTGTCTTTTTTGCTTTCTAGTGTAATTTGGTTGTCGTTAATATTGGACAAAAACATACTTAAAGTCTTTGCCGGAACCGCGATATTTCCGTTTTCTTCAACTTTCCCGGAAATAGTTATTTCAACCGCTGTTTCAAGATTTGTAGCTTTTATTTTTATTTTACCTCCCTCCGCGCCGATAAAAATGGTATTTAAAATAGGCAAGGTTTGGTTTTTTGCGGTATTCCGTTCAGCAACCTGAACAGCTTCTTTTATATTTTGTGTAAGACAATTGATTTTCATAAATTAAACTAAGTTATTTTTATATTAAAAATTATTACTATTAACAGCTGTGGAAATGTGGAATTCAGAAAACATTTTATATTATTTGATTAATTTACGATTTTTTAATTAAAAACATGTGAATAAACACTGAATTTGTTTTTAAACTAACATTCCTCACAGGTTATGATTTTAATTTTTGATATTTTTCTCTAATAGATTTTATTTCGTCCTCCAGCCCGGGATTTCTTTTTAATTCTTCAGAAACTTTTTCGTACGCATGAATGGCCGTTGTATGGTCCATCCCGCCAAATTTTTGGCCGATATAAGGATAAGAACCATTTAAATCTTCACGGATAAGATACATTGCTATTTGGCGAGGCCTCACTATTTCCGTTTTTCTGGTCTTTTCAAAAATGGATTTTTCCGGGATATCAAAAAATTCAGCTATCGTTTTAATGATTTGGGTAGGCGTAATTGTTGATTTTGGCTTTATGGTTTTATTTAATATAGATTTTATTTCTTCAAAAGAAAGCGTTTTGTTCTGATATTTAGACTGTATTTGAATGGTGTTTAGGGCTCCCTCCAGCTCTCTTATGTTTTTTTGGACAACAGACGCTATAAGTTCAAGACAGTCTTCAGATATATCCATTTTTCTCTCAACAGCCTTAGATTTTAATATTGCTAAGCGCGTTTCATATTCCGGCTCGGAAATATCAACAGTAGCCCCTGCTTCCAGCCTTGAACGGAGCCTTTCTTCTATATCCTGAATCGATTTTGGCGGTCTATCAGAGGAAAAAACCACCTGCTTCCCTGCGTCAAAAAGAGCATTGAAAGTATAAAAGAACTCTTCTTGTGTTTTTGTTTTCCCGGCGAAGAATTGCACATCATCTACGATCAAAAGATCATATTCTCTGTATTTCTCTTTAAAATTATTGGCAGTGTTGTTTTGCAAAGAAGAAACAAGCTCGTTAGAAAACCTTTCAGAAGTTATGTAAATTACTTTTTTATTCCTATTTTCTTTAATAATGCTATTCCCAACGGCTTGTAATAAATGGGTTTTGCCGAGGCCGACGCCGCCATATATGAACAAAGGATTATAAGCCCTTCCTAAATTTTGAGTTACCGCCAAAGCCGCCGCATGAGCCAATTCATTAAAAGAGCCGACTATAAAGGTTTCAAAAGTGTACTTGGGGTTAAGGTTGGTTTTAGGGTCTACCGCAAACTCTTTAAATTCCAACTGCTCCTCCGCCGGCAAAGAAAATTCCTTTTTTGGCTTTGTTTTTAAGGACAAATAAGCACCCGCCCCGCTGTCATCAGGAGAAACAATACTGTAACTTACAGACCTAACCTCCGGCACGAGCGCTCTGATGGATTTGAGAATGAATTTATGATACTTGTTTTCCAGCCATTCCTTTGAAAAACCGTTAGGGACAGCCACAACTACCGCTCCTTCTTTCTGGTCGAGAACCTTAGTGTCCTTAAACCAAGTTACAAAGTTTGCGCGAGAGACAGAAAGTTCAATTTCTGATAGAGCGCGCGTCCATAGTTCTTGGTTATTCATTATTGCTTAGATTTAAATTTATATGTTAACTATAAAACAATTCTATTATTTAAGATTGTACCCGAATGTTAATAGATTGTGGAAGACCTGTGAATATTGCAAAAATCCTAAAAGATTGTAGAATTTCATTACACAAGAATTATGTCTTTTACTTATAACCCCAAAAAGAAGAAGCGCGCCAGAACCCACGGGTTCCGCAGCAGGATGGCGTCCAAAGCCGGAAGAAACGTTGTTGCGAGGCGCAGGCAAAAGGGCCGCAAGCGGCTTACGGTCAAGCATGCTTAAAAAAACTTCAAGGCTAGACCGCAAAGCCATGGATGTTTTTTTTAAGAAGAAAACAAGCTATGCCGCAGGCAATCTTGTTTATATTAGGTATATTAAGAATAACCTGAATAATAGCAGGTTTGGCGCGGTTATCTCGTTTGCCGCAGGACAACCCAAAAAAGGCAGGGCGGTATTAAGGAATCTCACCAAAAGACGCATTTTGGAAGCCGTGCGCCTAATGACCAAAAATATCGGTTCTGGATGGGATATGGTTTTTTTTGTTAAGATTAAAGGCAAGCAAGCGCCAAAATTTGCCGAATTAAAAGAAAATATAATATATGTCCTACATCGTTCTCGTATATCATGAAGTATTCTATAAGCCGCTTTTAAACGCCCTTGTTTTTCTGACGGGAGCTTTGCCGTGGAATGACCTCGGTTTTTCTGTGATTATATTAACGATTGCAATACGCTTTATAATGTTTCCGCTGACGCACAAAATGATACACACCCAGCGCAAAATGAAAGAAATCGAACCGGAATTGAAAAAAATACAAAATGAAACCAAAAACAAAGAAGAGCAAGGGCGCGCAACAATGGAACTTTACAAAAAACATGGGATTAACCCGTTTTCCGGTTTTTTAAACATATTAATTCAATTCCCTCTTCTTTTTGCGATGTATAAGGTATTTTGGACCGGAATCCCTTTTAAAATCGAAGATATATATAATTTTTTGGCAATTCCCGCGCATATTAACGTAATATTTTTGGGTTTGATAAATTTAAGTGTCCCAAATATTTTTTTGGCCGGGCTAGCCGCGATTTCTCAATTTTTACAAGTTAAGCTCGCGATGCCGCCGAAGAGAGAGGCCGCCGGAAAACAAGGCACAGGAGAAATGATGCAAAAACAAATGCTCTATATGTTTCCAGTCCTTATATTTTTTATAGGATTTAACCTTCCTGCGGCAGTCGCCCTTTATTGGACAACAATGAATGTTTTTGCTATAGTCCACGAAGCGATAGTAAGAAATCGTTTAAACGATGAACGAAGAAAACAAACAACAAATTGATCTTATAGAAACCACCATCAAAGACATTCTTGGCCATTTGGGCATATCTTACGATCTGGAATTTCAGGAGGGAGGAGACGGCTCTTGGTTTCAAATAAAAACAAACGACGCACCGCTTTTAATAGGCGAAGCTGGGCAGAATCTCGCCGCGCTAAACCACGTGGTTAAAAAAATAGTTGAGAAAAAAGTTTCTGCAGGCAGTCAGTTTAGGTATTCGTTGGATATAAACGATTATAATAAAAAAAGAGTAGAGGAAATTAAAGACCTTGCGCGGATGCACGCACAACGAGTCAGATATTTTAAAAAAGAAATTGAAATGCGTCCGATGAACGCCTATGAAAGGCGGGTAGTCCACTATGTTCTCCAGGAATACCCCGATATAGCTACAGAAAGCCGCGGAGATGGTCTTGAGCGCCGGGTTGTGATCAAGCCCCTGAATTTGGTTTAAAATAATTTATTCTTAAACAATTCATATTAAAGGTTGACTTGCAGCGTATAATTTAATATAAATAAGCATGGAATCACAAGACAATTTTAAAAGCTTCGCTGATTTAAAAAGAGGGATTTTAACTAAGGAAATAAACCAACACACCGAATCCTTAAAGGAAAAATTTGATGATATTCCAAACGGGCAATTTCCAAGTAAGTTGCCAAACCTTGATTCAATATCAATTGTTTCGGCGGGAGAAGGAAAAGAAAAACAAATTCAAGTAATACTTTTTTATAAAAACAAGGACAACAAAGACGCCCATAGCACCGTTTCAATAGATAGAAATGGTATTTTCGGCGGTGATTATCCGGATTTAAAAATTGATAAAGACGTATTAAAGAACGAAATTCTCAGTCTCATCGAAAGCATAAGCTCCGGTTTTTGGAAAAAAACTAAAATAGACATACTTCCCGGAACAGACGAAGGCCCGGAAAGGCAGCCCTCCGAAGACAGCGGCCCTGAAAACGGTCCGAAATTACCGGATCCTGACAGGTTGCCTTTTATGGAAAATCAGCCGAGGTCTCTATTTGGCATTGTTAATGAAATTGAAGGATTTAACGGATACCGCGGAACCGTATTTCAAAAAGGCATACTTTTGGAAAACGAACGCAAGGGCAACGCGGCATTCATAATCGACTTGCCGGAAAAGATTGACGTGGACGAAAAAGTTTTTGAGTCTCTGCCTTCTTCACGATTTACAAAAGCCGAGAGCAATCCGATTGTAGAAAAATACTGGAAGCCGATTTCGGATAAAGCTAAAACAAAAAAAGAACTTTTGGCGTTGGGCGCGGAACGCATAGTGCATACACGAGACACCTGGAAAGAAAAGCTCCAGCAAGCTATCGATAAGCGGTCTTAAAAACGTTATTTTGCGTCTTCGGCCTCTTCTAGTTTTTCATCTATCGTGGCCGCGTTGTGTAAGATTAACTCCACCTCTTTGTCTTCCTCCGGAGTTCGCACGTCTTTTTTCCAAAGCGTATCTAGGCGTTGGGCCATTTTTTCAAATCCAATTTTCACTGCCTCGATTTCTTCTTTCGACGGTTTTACTTTAAACAAATTTTCATGCATTTTTTCCATATTTTTATTCTCCCATCAAAAACCACTTTTTACAAATGAGCTTTGATAGAAGCCCGCTATTTTAGCGGGCCTTTGTCTGCATTAACTCAGATCAAACAGGGTCTTGTCTGAATCAATACAGACCAACTCTACCGAAACATCGTCGCACACAAGGACGTGATCCGAATCTTGCCACATTGAGTCGAAATATTTCTCGACCCTTAGCGCAATTTCGTGATTTCCGCCTTTGCACGGCACGACGAGCTTGTAGTGCCGAATGTCGCACGGTTTCCATTCATCCATTCTCTCACCCTCCTTTCTTTTGGTAATAAAATTTTTCACAAAAGACGGGGTGTTGGGAGAATGCATTAAAGAATTAGGGAGAAGCTGTTGGCAGGAAGCAAGGATCTAAGATTGTTCTTGCTAAAATCGCTCCGGCCAATTGGTATACTATACACCGCCTGCAGACGGTAGTGGCTCTCCTATGCCGCAGAGACTCGCCACATTAGTTTGTCAGCGACTCAGCTTCTCCCATCAAAATCTTTATTCTCCTATTCGCGCGAATTAGAGAAGAGAAACTTTGATGGAAGAGGAAGTATAATAACTTCCACTGCCAGATCCTCAGCTTGTTTTGTCGAACATTGAATGTTCGACACGGCCAGCTTACTGCCTTTTACGTGGGTAATCTTTGCCTAAACCCCACGGCACAGTGATATATCCTTTTAAAATATTGGATATATCACTAACGTTTGTGCGAACGGTTATTCCATCTACCAACGACTAGATAGCCTGACTCGACTCCCTTGTTCCGGCTTGGCATCGGGATAGCGTTTCGTGGTTCTAGACCACTCACACAAATCCATGCCTTCGGAACTTAAGAATCGATTGACCAGATCAACTGCCTCGTTAGCCAAGCTTCCTTTCGAAAGACAGCTATCGTCGCAGGGACCAATCACCTTCCAGGTTTCCGAATCGAAGGCGTCGGCTTCGCAGCCGGTTTGGTCATACCAGGCCTCTGTCTGCATAACATGGACCCGATGATCCACGCACAGGAGCCTTGTAAAACCGCCACCGTTGCTTGCGTTGTCGTTGTCGGTTGCCACATCATAAACAACAACTTCCATGCTCACCTCCTATATGGGCAGATGAATATGGCGAAAGGCGCCACGCCTATGATTATTATTCCCGACTGCGCCGCAAACTCTCTTTCTCGCGCCTGCGGTCGTACCCGCGCTTACCTTTTTCTGTTCCCTGCGCTCCGCCGGTCTGACGTGGCAACGGTAGCCGGATTTTTACTTGCAGTTTTTTCATTTTGATCCTCCGTTTCTAGTGTTCCTATGCATTTTTTGAAAAAAGAACTTTCCTCTCCCCTTTTCTAAGCCTATCTCCCATCAAAATTTACTTTTTCAAATAAACTTTGATGGAAGAGGAAGTATAATAACTTCCACTGCCAGATCCTCAGCTTGTTTTGTCGAACATTGAATGTTCGACACGGCCAGCTTACTGCCTTTTACGTGGGTAATCTTTGCCTAAACCCCACGGCACTGCGGTCTCTCTCTGGTTTATTTCTTCCCCAGAGTCCCCGCTCACGTTTGCGCTAACGGCACGGCTTGGACAAAGCGACTAAGGTTGTCGGGTGCCAAACCTTTTTGGAAAGCAAGCTGCGTGCCAAGCAAGTGTCGCTTGGTTGTCAGCGCTTCCCTCATTTGCTGCTTTGCCCGAATGCAGGGACGGCCTGGAATGCCACAGAGCCAAACTCTGTGTATGCCGCCGCCCTCAATCCGGACAAATGCCCAAATGATTACCTCGGCGTCGATTAGTTCAAAACCAACCTTATGCCAAGGGACGTGCCTTGCGCGCAACTTCACAACCCTTCCAACCATAAAACCTCCTTTTCTTAGCGCACAACCAATATTTTATGTAAAGAACTTTTAATTGAGGGTCCTCCGGCGGACTTACCATGCCAGCTATCTGGTCTAACAGGAATCATCCGCCGAAGGAGAAATTGCCCCCTCTAACATTGCGCTTTTGCGCGCAACGCCCAAGTTTGGCTTGCTTGGGTGGGTTTTGGCTAACGCATTAAGAGCGATAAGGTACTTCTTCGTCTCCGGTTGCCAAAACGGATACCCGAAGCCCTCCCTTATGCTTGCGTTGCCTGCCGAGGCCCCATCTTACCCCGAAAAATTTCAAAACCCGTTTCGTCGTTTTCGACTCATCGGCTTGGATGCACATCCAAGGACGGATGATGTGATTCTGTTGCCAAGCTCACATCAAGCTCCGGTCCAAGCAGGCAGGTAGTCCTCCTCGCGCGGTCCGCCGCAGCCATGATCGCAACGTATTCCGAAGGCTTTTTTCTGCCTTCGAAGGATCCGCTTAATTTTGCGGACATCCCGAGGAGTAAGCTTTAGTCGCTTACCTTCCTCAACGCTAGCGTCCATAAAGCTGTCGTAGCGAAACGTCACAAGAACCACTCTCCCGCGATATCGGACCCTCTCGGCGCAGTACCAAGCCATACTCACCTCCTTAAGAAGTTGATGAATATGGCGAAAGGCGCCATGCCTCGAAATATTTATTTTTCAAAAGAACGCTGGGGGGCGGGCATTTGGCTCGGCTATATCAAAGCCGGCTGGCGCTATCACGCCGCGCCCTCTCCCCCCATCAAAATTTTCAAATTGTTTTAAAAACTTTGATGGGGGGTGGGAGAGATTGGGGAGGCCGGAGGTCAGCGTACCCATGATTGCTGGCCTCTGGTCTCCCCATCCGCCGGCTGGCGGAGGAAGGCCCTACCCATGGCGCCCCGCCAATCGCATTTACGGCCGTAAATGTATCGCTAGGACGTTTATATTTATCAAACTTCGGGATAAGTCGTGGTTCAGGCTATATTACTTATTCTTCGCCGGATGCCTCGTTATCCCTGCCATTAAGCTTAACTATTTGCCATTATACTCCCATTTTGAATTCCTGTCAAGCACTTTTGACATAAATATGCAATTTTAACAAAAAGAGCCTTATTTTAAGCCATTTTTTATTATTTAAAATGTTGTGATGGTATGACATCTATTGACTTTTAAAATTAGATATGATAGACTTATAGCAGAGTTTGTTTCCGCAACTATGACGGAAGCAAACAAAGAATTCCCATAAGCCGCAAGGGGTACATTGCGAATTTATGGGTATTTTGGAAGAAAGGAAGTGATGTAAAGTGTGGCATTAAAGAAAACCAGCGATATCCGTAAGAAGAAGATGTTTTTCTAGCGATTTTAGCCGGAAAATCGGCTAAAAACGAAAAGAATTCAGAAAAAATTATTTTTTTGTTTTACGAAGAAAAAAAAGGCCGCGACGTACCCGTCGCGGCCTGAACTTTTTATAAAGATCATTTTTGATATTTTTCAGCTGCCTCCCAAGCCAAAGAAAACATTGTTTTCATTGAATTAGCTATGCCTTTATTTTCAATTATGATGCCGAATGGTTTGTCGCGTAAACTTGAAATAGCGACGCTGTCTCCGTAAATCCCTATATCACACGAGAAAGGAAATTTGTCGGGTGAAATATATCTGGATTCGCGAAGATCCTTTTTATCAAAATCTTTTAAAAATGCCCCTTTGGAAGAAGTATAAATAAGCTGTACCATAATTCCCTTTTTGATTCTGCGAGCAGCATATTCCGTGGGGTGCTCCGGAAAAGTTTTAATAACGTCTTCCGGAGAAGCAACTGTTTTTATTGTTTCTCCCGCCGGAGCTTTTATTTTAAAAACCTCGTCTTGGATTGCTCTTAAGCCTTCTATCCCCTCAAAAAATCTTACGCGCGGACGCTCGCCGGAAGAAAGGAAAAGTTTTTCTAAATCAGGAATGGTTTCTTTAAGCGCCGCCTCCTTTTCTTTCATAGTCGATTTTTCTTTCTCAACTAAACGATGAAGATGCTCGGGGTCTTCCGCACGGAAATAAGTTTTTGGGGCGCCCCCCTTGCTTGTTTCTTTTTCAAAAGACGTAACTAAGCCCATTTTCATGAGCGCTTCAATTTGCATGTAAATGGTCGTGCGCTTGATGCCTGATTTGTTCGCTATTTCCTGCGCGGTCGCCGAACCCAGTTCCAAAAGAGCCAAATAAACTTTCGCTTCGTGTTCGGATAAGCCTATTTTTTTAAGCTCATCTAACATTATTTTAACTTCATGCTCCAGAGGAATCCGGTAGTTTTGTCCCGGAAAACCATAAAAGAGTCGTCGCTAAGAATTGACGGGCGGACAATGTCTAGAGAAGAGGCGGCGATGTCAGTTACTTTGCCATCAACTGTATTTATTATAAATAAATCGTCGCGGAAAGAAACGGCGCCCTGCCACCAAGCGTCGGGATATTTTGCGAGGGGCATGGTATTTGGCGCGGCGCAATAAACAGATGTTTTAAGATTGTTTAGAAAAGCGCATTTTTCAGCTATTGTCCGCAAGCTCAATTCTTTTTCCTCGGAAGACTTAATATCTATATATTTAAGAGGTTGTATTTGTCCGCTGTTCGCTACTGTTGAGACAAGGACCCCCGCGCCGTCTTTATTCCACGCAGCATCCAACCCAAGCCCCTCTGCGATTTTGGTGAAGCTTCCTCCGGAAGGAGTAAAAGTATACAAATATCCGCGTGAAGCGTAGGACGATTTTGTTTTAACAGCCAAAAGAGAAGTGCCCGGCCACGAAAGCTCTAGGTCTGGAACAATATTATCCAAAACCTTTTTCTGATTTTTAAAATCCGCCGTAGCAGTAAAAATGTTGCGGGTGTCTCCGAGGTCATTGATGAAGGCCATAGATTTCACGTCCGGAGAGAACGCTACATCGGAGAGCGTGTCCGGTAAGAAAGTTGTTTTCGGGGTAGAGGTTGCTGTGTAATCTATCAATAATTTTCTTATAAGCCCTCCGGAGTTATAAAAAACCACAGCTTTTTTCCCGCCCGGAGCCCAGACTACTTTCATTATCTGCGCGACGGTAAAGTTGGAAATTTTTGTTTCTTGGTTTGTGCCGTCAGCTTTTCTTTCAAAAAGATGTCCCAGCGCTTCGGGAATATTTTTGTGAAACCTTATCAGGCCTGTGCCCGCGGGAGAAAGCGACACAATTTGATCGTCAGTAAGTTTTATTAGCGTGCCGATAGGAAGGCGGACGACCTGGTCGGTGCTTAAAACAGAATTATCAGCATTTTGGATGTTTGCTGTTGGCGCAGTTCCCGAATTTCCTCCGCCGGATTGGGCTGACTCTGTGGGCGTAGGTTCTGTCGACGGATTGGGGTTGTTTGCGGAAGTTGGAAATTGGCCTTGCATATTAGCGCCAGGAAGTAGGTTTAGCGGCGTTTTTCTGCCGAAAAAATATACCGCTCCTACAATTAGCAAAATTACTGCCGCCGCGATTATTATTGTTGTTTTATTCAAATATTTTTGCATACGTTCTTAAATTTATGCTCAATGATTAAAAGGTTCCGCTCGCTCCTCCTCCGCCAAATTGTCCTCCCCCACCCTGGAAGCCGGAAGTCTGGAGAGCCGGTATGTTTAATTCCTTACATGCCACCAAATTGGTGTTAATTGTGTTCAAAATGAGCCAGGAAAGAAG
>JAUSHV010000035.1 GCA_030648495.1 bacterium | reverse complement strand
TTTGAAGATTGACAATAAACAAAAAAATATTATCGGTACAATTGCCGAATTTACAAAAAATAAAGGCCTAGAATATTTGGTTGAGGCAATTCAGAAACTCAAAGAGGAAGGAAAATTAAAATTTCATCTTGTAATTATAGGCGGAGGGGAAGATTTTGAAAAAATTAAACAAGAAGTTAATCGTTTGGATTTGGAAAACGAGATTCTTCTTGCGGGCTTCGTGATGAACGCGGCAAAATATTTAAAGGCCTTCGATATTTTCATATTGCCGTCCTTAAAAGAAGGCCTTCCCTACGTTGTTTTAGAAGCAATGAATGCAGGGCTTCCGATTGTCGCTTCATCCGTCGGCGGACTTACCGATTTAATAGAGAACGAGAAAAACGGTATCTTGATACCGCCAAAAAACTCCGACCAAATCGCCGACGCATTGGATGAGCTAATCCACCACCCCGCCACCCGCAAAAAATATGGCGAGCATTCTCTTGTCCTTGTCTCCGAAAAATTCTCGTTTGAGAAGATGCTTCTTGGGACTATTGACATTTATAATAGGGCGTGATAGGAATTAAGGCAGAAAGGAGATAAATAAAAAATGAAATCTAGAGTCTTTTCTATATCGTTTGTAGAAGGCTGTACTAACGGTGAAGAATCCATTGAAACGCTTCAAAATATGGTGAACGCTGTGGTAAACGCCTCTACCGCTTCGGATACTAAGGTGGAATGGCTCCAAAGCTCAACGAAATGCATTACGCGTCTGACTGCTATTGTTACCAATAATGCAAAGTAATTCATATATAGCCCGCTCGCAAGAGTAAGGGCTTTTTTATTTAAAAATATCTATATTAAGAGATTTCGACAAAACATATTTCGAGATTTCGATATATCGAGATATTGATATTTCGAAATTTTAGGAGTCGCCGTACATGCGCTTATACAGCCCTGGATCATGCTCTTTTAAAAGTTCTTTTCCATAGTCCGGCTTCTCAATTCTTTTAAACTGTAATCCCCTTGCTCCTCCGCCCTTCAGTTTTTGAGAAAAACTTTGGATTAATCTGGAACATTCATCTGTCAAACCCAAACCGATTTTGAGCTCGTCTGCCGAAATAAATTTTCTATCGTAAGAAATATAAAGCTGGCTTCTTACTTCTCCTACCTCCCCTTTTCCAATAAATAAAGCATCAATAAATTCGGCCTGCGTACCACGGTCAAATCCTTCGGCAATATTGGACATCGGGGAGATTGATGCGCGACGGATTTGGTTTTTTAATCCGATATCTCTGAAACTTGGTTTGTCCGTAATATCAAAAATAAAATTAGCGAGCGTTCTAGCTTTTTGCCAGCAAATTAAATCTTCAAATTTTTGTATAGAAGCCATATCGATATATCGATATTTAAATATTTCAAAATATAAGTCAAATCTGTGCTGCAGAAGGAGAATCAAAATATGCTACGGTTTTTCAGAAATTTATTTAGTGCCAAAATTCTACAAAAAGAATGTGCCGGAGAGCACGATTGGTACGTTGATGTATATCCGACACCCGGTGTCACCGCACTTTTTTGGTATCTTTGCCGCAATTGTCCAGCACAAAAAACTGGCATTTAAAAAGAAAAAACGAAATAATTCAGCCAAAACAACCGCCTAAACAATAGGCGGATTTTTTTATTTCAATATTTATGAAATTTTGTGCAGTTTTTTGAGTTCAGCGATGCCGGATTCAAAGGATATTTGAGGAGACCAGCCCAAGAGTTCGCGGGCTAAAGAATTGTCCGCCAAAGTTTCCGAAACCTCGCCTTGGCGAGGCGCGATAAATTCATATGGTCCGCCAATCATTTGGGCGACCTCTATCACACTGTTGTTTTTGCCTGTACCTAAATTAATTACTTCGCCTTTGCCTACTTTTGTAGAAACCATAGCCAGCAAATTCCCGCGCGCGATATCTGAAACATGCGTAAAATCTCGCTTTTGCTTTCCGTCCGGCACAATACCAATTTTCTCTCCTTTTTGCCGCTGTTCTAGAAAAATACCGATGACTGTGGCATAAGGGCCATCTTTCGCGGTAGTTTGCCTTGGCCCGTAAACATTAAAATATCTCAAACAAACCGTTTCTAAACCGTAGAACTTGGAAGCCATCTGGCAATATTGCTCCCCTACTCTTTTTTGGATGGCGTAAGGAATTATGGGTCTCGGCGCCATATTTTCTTTGAGCGGCATTGGATGCCCTGTACCATAAGCCGAAGAAGAAGCTGAATAAACTACCCGCTTAACTTTAGCATCACGAGCTACAAGAAGTACGTTCAATGTTCCCGTAATATTTATATCGTTTGTAAGCTTTGGCTGTTCAATGGAATATTGCATCCTTGGCTGAGCAGCAGTATGAAAAACTCCGTGGGTACCTTCAAAAACCGGCTGTATTTTTTCCGCATCTCTAATATCTAGCTCATGAAAAATTGCTTGCGGATTTATCCGCTCGCGCTTGCCGGTAAGTAAATTATCAATAATATGAACTTCGTGACCTTCTGCAATCAACATATCAGTAATATGCGAGCCGATGAATCCCGCGCCGCCTGTAACTATATATTTTTTCTTATCCACTTTTCTTTTTATTATTTAATATTTTTTTTAAAGCTTCATCATGCGAACTCACGAGTCCTGAAGACAGTCCCTGCGTTTTAAGAAGAAAATCATTGTAATCGCGTATTGCTTTTAGAAATCCGATGCCCTTTAAGACCAAACCTTTCAAGTCCTTATCTTTCTTTTTATTGAGGCTTTTAGCAGTACATTCACCGAATTTAATGAAAGCATTCAAGTCTTTGGGAAAACAATATCCGCCGAAGCCTCGGTAACTGCCGTGGTTCACATCCATCCACGCGTCCCCTATCCTCCTATCGTGCGAGACCATCTTTCTCACGTTCTCATAATTCACCGGCATTTTAATGCCTTCGCGTCTGTGAGTCAGCTCGAGCGCCCTGGTGAAATCCGACAAGACATTTCCGTATGTCACTTTCATCGCTCCGAAAATATTGCTGGCGTATTTTCCCATCTCGGCTTCGGAACTGTTCATGCGGATAAAATCATAAGTACCCAGCGTGCCGGGAGAAGAAAAATAAGCTACCGGAAGCAAATTGAGAACAGTACCTGCGAATGCCTTGCTCTTCGCGGTGTGTCCCACCACTTGCCTATCGGGATGGATAAAATCTTCCCAGGCCCTGGACTCTGTCAAAAACTCCGGATTAAAAAGAATCGGCGACTTATATTTTTTTTGAAATTTCGCGATTGTTCCAGGTTCAACTGTTGATTTGACGATAAAAATTTTATCGGCTCCGCCAGCTGGCGGATGGTATTTATTGATAACTGATTCAACAATACCCGTATCGCACGCGCCGTCTTTTGTCGGAGGCGTCGGGACGCATACAAATATAATCTGCGCGGAAGCTACGTCGTCTTGAAACCCTTTTTTCGCATCGGTATCAAAACAAAAAAGATCGCGCCCCCGCTTAAAACCTTTTTCCAAAAAATACCGTACGGCTTCTTTGCCTACCATTCCTATGCCGACGATTCCTATTTTAGGGTTTTGTTGCATTATTTGTTTGTCCTCTAAGTTGTTGTATATATTGTTCGCCTTGCGCTTTGAAATCCGGATTTTGAGCAATTTCTTGCTGTAAAACGGCGATAGCGTTGTCTTTTGAACCGGCCTCAATAAAAGCTGATGCTAAACTGACTGCTATTGCCTGGTCTTTCGGATTTCTTTTGAATAATTCCTGATATATCGCGATAACTTTATCGAACTGCTTTCTCACAGCATATGCATTAGCCCAACGCTTAAGATTTTCATCACTTGGTATCTGCCCGCTTTTAACCATTTTTGCAAGCTCATCAGAAGCCATTTGATCTTTCTCCGCGGTAATTTCTATAAGTATTAAATTGGCCACCGCATCAGGATACCCGGGCGACATCTCCAATAGCTTTTGCATAGTTTCTATGGCCCTATCGTAATTCTGGGCACGATAGTCGGCTTCAACCAGCTGAAGCATAATCTGCTGTTTTTTAGGCGAATATTCAAGCGCTTTTTTAATAGACGCATAAGAATTAGCAATATCCCCTACAGAACTATAAACTACTGATAAAAACAAGTAGTAACGGCTGTCTGTAGGCGATATCTCCAGCTGTTTTTTTAATTCACTTACCGTGTATTCAGCGACGCTCTTACGGACATCTGCCGGGATATCTTCCCTCCCAGCGATTTGAGTTTCGAGCTCCGCCAATTGTTCTCTTGCTTCCCTCGTTCCAACCGAATTATAAGCAATAGCTTTCTTAAAGTCCGCTAAAGAATCGGCTATCTTGATCTCTGATGCGGCCCGCAATGCGTTCATCAATGTCCGGTTCTCTAGATACGCCTTGACGTTAACGACATAAAAAGAAAACACAAAAATAATGACGGCTAGAACCGGTACAACATTCGCCCAAGCTCCCGGAAGAGGAACAGGTCTGTTTTTGGAAGGAATTTGTTCCAGAGAAGTCGTATGAATATAGGCTAAAACTGCAAAAAATAATATATAGCTTATAAGCTGGTCAAAGACAAAAAGATTTTGGAAAAAATAAGCCGCGAGCAATCCTAAAAAAACAGCTCTTTCGGCATTAGCATTTTTTTTCTTCCAAAGAATCAATACAGTGGAAGCAAAAATGCCAAGATAGGCAAGAAGCCCCAAAATGCCTCCTGCTATAAGCCAGTCAAAAAAAGCGTTGTGAGCGCGGTCAAACCAAGGCTCCTGCGTATAAAGCTTTGGCTCGTAATATTTGTTAAATACCAAATTGAAATTTTCGAGTCCCCAACCCAAAACGGGGCGCTCCTTAAAACCTTCGTATGCCATGCGCCAGATGATTAAACGCGACTGATTGCCGGCGTCTTTAATTGAAATGTCGCTAAAGCGCACGAGCACTGAATTATTTTTAACAAAGCCTGTACCGGAGAGAAGATAAAATCCTCCTGCTAAAACCAAAACGCCGATAGCAAGACTCCATGCCGCGCGCTTATATTTTTTTTCAGGAGAGGAAAATCCGAAGATCAGACCGAAAACAAAGAGCCCTCCCAAAAAGCCCAGCATCGCCCCGCGGGTTGCGGTGTAATAAAGCAATATCGTCTGAAACAGAAAAACTGCGCCGTAAAAAACTTTCCAGCGAGTCTCCTGAGTTTTTAAATAATAATAAAGAAGCAAAAATAAATGAAAAAGCAGATAAACAGCCAAATATGTCGCGTTGCCCAAAGTGGCGTCTATACGGGTGTTGCCCTGATGAATGGCAAGGGTGCCCGCAAGCTGGAGGAGCGCATAAAACCCGATTATCAAGCTCGCGGCAAACGAAACATGAAAAAACCACCACCAATCGCGCTCGGTCTTGAAAACACTGATAAGCATAAGGAAAAAAAGGAAAAGATGAATATGCCCAATGAGACCCTCCATTCTTTCAAAGTTTGACCACAGGCTTCTATTGGCGTCCGCACCGAACACCGTCGAGAGCGTGAGCACCGCCAAAGTCGCGATTACAAAAATAAATATCCATGATTTTTTCGGGCGGTATGAAGAATCTCGAGCCAAGAGAAATGCCCAAAGCAAAAATAAAATTTCAACCAGCACACGGAAAAGAAAATTTTTGCCGGTAATGAACGGAAAAAAAAGATTATTGGCGACGACCAATGGCAAAAACAAAGTCGCCATAAGGCCCCATTTTATCGTTCTCACTAGATATAAATTTTGATGCATATAAAATAAAGCTTAACGCAAAACTCGCCTTGATACAAGGCGAGTTTTCATCATAACCATATCATTACATTTACATCGAGGAGTGCTTGGCGCGCGATTTAGATCCAAAATAACCGGCCGCCGGAGAGACTCCATTTGCAACTTGCCAGGCGGAAACCGCGGCTCTGGTAATTGTACCAAAGAATCCTGTCGAACCACCTGAATAATTATAGAAACCTTTTATTTTCAAATAATTTTGCAGACAAGTCACATCATCGCCTTTTGAGCCCAATTTAAGATCGCGGCTGAAACTGCAACCGGTGCCTAAAGAAGAGCTTCCTGAACGCTGGGCAACCAAAGCTGAAATCTGTGCAGTAAGGGTTGCGATTTGACTTTGGAGTTGGGCAATCAGAGTTTGAGTCGCTGAAAGCGTTGGGGTCGGAGTCGGTGCAGGAGCAGGCGAACCGCCACCTCCGCCTCCGCCGCCACTAGAACTTGTTACCGCTTCACACCCAGTAGAAGCTGCGCTTACATTGACCGTTGTACCGTCAGGCGTGTCCGCATCTGGCCTTATTTCAATTGTCGAATTGTTGCTGTTACAAACAGTAGAATGCCCAACATTATTAACACCTGAAACCGTAAATATTTTGCGGTCTCCGGAAGTCAGATAAACAACGCTGTCGGAGGCAAACACGAAATCTATACTTGAATCGTTAATTGTGAACGAAGTAAATTTTGAATTTGTGCCTAATATGTAAGATACGCCATTGGGCAGGGCTAGTGTCACGCCATCATCGGTGGTAACAATCGCCGCGAAGACGGCAATAGGCGTCAGCAAACTCAAAGCTAAAGATAATATAATTGACCGTTTCATGTTATTTTATTGGCAAGTGCCTGCCTCTATGTATAGTCCGGAAATCCTGCCGCCGGCAACAGTATTTAATGTCGTATCAGGAGTTGTAGAAGCCCAAAGCCTTACCCACCTTCCATCCGTAGTTGCAAGCTGTATACATCCGGCCTTAGTGGTGGACACCGCGACTCCATTTGCAATTCCACTGACAATTACTGATGTAGTGGCTGAAATTTCCTTTAAAATCGCACTGCCAGCAACACCTAATTCTTGTGTAGGAGTAGAAGTCCCAACGCCGAGCGAAGTCTGGGCTACTAACGTGCCATTAACCGTAGAAGAAGCCGTGCTAAGAAAACCGGCCAAGGTAGAAAGACCTACCACGTCCAAAGTACTACTAAAAGATCCCGTCGTTGCTGTAACTGCAGCTAAAGTGCTAGCTCCGTTAGCCGTAATAGCTTCTACTGTTGTTGCTCCGCTTACTGTAAGCGCCCCTGAAACTGTTACTGCCGAACCGATGCTTGTCGCGTAAGTCACTACGGCGACCGCAAACACCGAAACTAACACCGAGAAAAAAACACCCAAAAATTTCTTGTTGTTTAAGATTTTATTCATGTTAATAATTAGACTTTTAAATAGACTTTTAAT